>NZ_CP092831.1:2490000-2672500 GCF_022531965.1 Paenibacillus peoriae
TTGCACAGACAACCAGGATGTTGGCTTAGAAGCAGCCACCATTGAAAGAGTGCGTAATAGCTCACTGGTCGAGTGACTCTGCGCCGAAAATGTAACGGGGCTAAACACACCACCGAAGCTATGGCTTGATGCTTGCATCAGGGGTAGGGGAGCGTTGAATGCGGGTTGAAGGTGTACCGTAAGGAGCGCTGGACTGCATTCAAGTGAGAATGCCGGTATGAGTAACGAAAAGATCTGTGAGAATCAGATCCGCCGAAAGCCTAAGGGTTCCTGAGGAAGGTTCGTCCGCTCAGGGTAAGTCGGGACCTAAGGCGAGGCCGATAGGCGTAGTCGAAGGACAACAGGTCGAAATTCCTGTACCACCGTAATCCGTTATGAGCAATGGGGTGACGCAGTAGGGTAGTGACGCGGACTGATGGATGTCCGTCTAAGCAGTGAGGCTGATGTGTAGGCAAATCCGCACATCATTAAGGCTGGGCTGTGATGGGGAGCGAAAATTGTAGTAGCGAAGGTCATGATCTCAGACTGCCAAGAAAAGCCTCTAGCCAGGAGAAGGTGCCCGTACCGCAAACCGACACAGGTAGGCGAGAAGAGAATTCTAAGGCGCGCGGAAGAACTCTCGTTAAGGAACTCGGCAAAATGACCCCGTAACTTCGGGAGAAGGGGTGCCTCGGTAGGGTGAATAGCCCGAGGGGGCCGCAGTGAAAAGGCCCAAGCGACTGTTTAGCAAAAACACAGGTCTGTGCGAAGCCGCAAGGCGAAGTATACGGGCTGACGCCTGCCCGGTGCTGGAAGGTTAAGGGGAGTGGTAAGCTCGCAAGAGCGAAGCTATGAACCGAAGCCCCAGTAAACGGCGGCCGTAACTATAACGGTCCTAAGGTAGCGAAATTCCTTGTCAGGTAAATTCTGACCCGCACGAATGGCGTAACGACTTGGGCGCTGTCTCAACGAGAGATCCGGTGAAATTTTAATACCTGTGAAGATGCAGGTTACCCGCGACAAGACGGAAAGACCCCATGGAGCTTTACTGCAGCTTGATATTGAATTTGGGTACGATCTGTACAGGATAGGTGGGAGCCGTCGAACTTTGAGCGCCAGCTTGAAGGGAGGCATCCTTGGGATACCACCCTGATCGTATCTAGGTTCTAACTTGGTACCGTAATCCGGTGCGAGGACAGTGTCAGGTGGGCAGTTTGACTGGGGCGGTCGCCTCCTAAAGAGTAACGGAGGCGCCCCAAGGTTCCCTCAGAATGGTTGGAAATCATTCGAAGAGTGCAAAGGCAGAAGGGAGCTTGACTGCGAGACCTACAAGTCGAGCAGGGACGAAAGTCGGGCTTAGTGATCCGGTGGTACCGCATGGAAGGGCCATCGCTCAACGGATAAAAGCTACCCTGGGGATAACAGGCTTATCTCCCCCAAGAGTCCACATCGACGGGGAGGTTTGGCACCTCGATGTCGGCTCATCGCATCCTGGGGCTGAAGTAGGTCCCAAGGGTTGGGCTGTTCGCCCATTAAAGCGGTACGCGAGCTGGGTTCAGAACGTCGTGAGACAGTTCGGTCCCTATCTGTCGTGGGCGTAGGAAATTTGAGAGGAGCTGTCCTTAGTACGAGAGGACCGGGATGGACGTACCGCTGGTGTACCAGTTGTTCCGCCAGGAGCACCGCTGGGTAGCTATGTACGGAAGGGATAAGCGCTGAAAGCATCTAAGCGTGAAGCCCCCCTCAAGATGAGATTTCCCAATTAGTAAGACCCCTTGAAGACGACGAGGTAGATAGGTTGGGGGTGGAAGTGCAGTAATGCATGGAGCTGACCAATACTAATCGGTCGAGGGCTTATCCTAAGATAAGACGCAAATGAGTTTCGGATCCAGTTTTCAGGGTGTAACCTTGAAGGTATGTAGAAATACATACGAAATACGCATTGAAATTCATTCACACAGCTGTGATGAACCGAGTTTCAATACGGTAGAATTTGCATAGCAAATTCATGTTTGGTGGCGATAGCGGAGGGGTTCCACACGTACCCATCCCGAACACGACCGTTAAGCCCTCCAGCGCCGATGGTACTTGGACCGCAGGGTCCTGGGAGAGTAGGACGTCGCCAAGCACGATAAAAAGAGCACAGCCTTAATGGGCTGTGCTCTTTTTGTATACCATAAGGCTTTCGCATTTTGGAAATTATATATACATGAACCCATACATATACTCCATTCCACTAAATTAATAAGATTAGGGGATAACTACAATAAAGCCTACAACACTCTGCATATCGACCGATAGTGAAGTCAAACATAATGAAATTTATAAAGCAGCAAGTCTCCAACAACAGGGAGCCTTGCTGTTTGCCGTTACTGTTTTTTGAGAGGGTGAAAGATTAAAAGTAAGGCTATAAATTTCTAGAGAACAGGTACTTTTGAAACGAGATAAAAACGTTTTTATTAGAGTTTGAAAAGAAAATTCATAGATTTGGGAGAGAAAAACTCAATCCGAACTGGATTTTTTAGACGAAGAGTCAGAAAAAAATATGCAAAAAATGCTCCTTTAGGACTATGGAATAACAATATTTATTACAAAAATAAAGAGTTATTAATTTTGGCTTATGTGAGCTTGATACAAATCCAATCCAATATTTAGGTGATTGAAGAGAGCTGCGGAAAAAGTCGGAATTTGTCGGATGATATCAGGTTGAATTTGTTACATTTATGTTAATGGCAAGTAAAGATAAAATTGTTGTAGGATAAGGGGTTGGGACCTCAATGTAAATCAAAATGAATTTAGTTTTACAAAATTCGTGAAAACCTGAAATCTTGTTTTAAACTAAATTAACAGATCATGATTGACAGATAACTCATACAAAAAGTGAAATTGTTGCTTTTGAAGTTTGGAAACAAATAACATAATATGGATTTTATTTTATTTTTATAAGCTTCGTCAATTTAGCCCTTTTGTCCCATGCCAAGCGGTTTTAAAGTTTGTATATTTAAAAACAGTTAGAAAGTGTTGGAAGAAAAAAAGAGATATAAGGATTTACTGTAAAATTATGAACTGCATAGAGGATGGAGGAATTCTTATGACAACTCGATCACAATCTTGGTTCGCGAAAACAGAGGTCCAACCGACTACGAAGCTCCAACTATTTTGCTTTCCCTACGCCGGTGGTGGTGCTTATATATTTAACTCTTGGAAGTCCAGGTTTGCGCCTGACATTACCGTGTTGCCTATACAACTTCCAGGACGTGAAAGCCGCTCAACAGAAGCTCCAATGGATACTCTTCAAGACATCGTTCAATCGTTGGTTCCAGCTATGGCTCCATACATACATAAGCCGTTCGCTTTTTTTGGACACAGTATGGGGGCACTAATTGCATTTGAAACAGCACGGCAATTGTACAGCAAAACTGGAAAGCTACCTGAGCATATCATCATATCCGGTAAATCCGCACCACATATTCCATATTCCAAAAAACGACTCCATGATTTAGCAGACGATTCTTTCACCGAAGAGCTTCGTTTGATGCAGGGAACACCTGAAGAGGTGCTGCAAAATGCAGAATTGATGCAAATTATTATGCCTCGTCTGCGTGCAGATTTTAAGGTATGTGAAACTTATGTTTATCAGCCGGGAAATCCATTGATATGTCCGATGACTGTTTTAGGCGGAATGAAGGATTTTGAGGTTAGCACAGATTCACTGCATGCCTGGCAACAGCATACGACATCACCTATGGATGTTCGAATGTTCGAAGGTAATCACTTTTTCATCCATGAACAAGAACAAGAGGTTATGAGCACAGTCGAGAACATTCTTTCTACATCCTCGCCGATGGCCCACGCGGCGGGAGCTCATACAGCTTACAACACAAGCACCCTACAACCACGATTCAGACAGAGTTAAATGTCCCACACATCACGATACACTTCGTTATTACCATCTCAGCAACAATCAACAACCAACCCACACCAAGATGCAAATTCCAGCATAGTTCAAAATCGCATTTTATTCTGTACGGATACTCATGCATCCAAACCCAGAGTTTATCTCAACGACGTCCACAGCCAATATAAAAAGTTCGCACTGAAAAAGTGTGGGCAGCGAAAAGAGGGATGCCCTTGTTTCGATTAAATTCTGCTTTTCGGAGACTCGCACGTTATGTAAGGCCGTATAATCTATGGGTTTTCATAACGGTGATCACCTCCTTGTGTTTGGCAGCTATTGACATTATTTTGGGTAAGGCCATTGAGCAAATGGCACAGGGGACATTCTCCTCTACCCAGAACATGATCTATCTGGTTGTTGGTATGACGCTAATTGGAATGCCCTGTAAGTTTGTGATGAGGTACGCTTCAGCGCGATTTAGTGTTAGTGCTCTGCGCGACTTGAGAGGCGATCTCGTACATAAGTTTTGCGATTTACCGGTTTCCAGCGTGGAAAGGAAATTTACCGGAGATTTGGTATCCCGTCTAACCAATAATACGGCAGTATTACAGAACTTTTTTATCCAGCAGTTTGCCAATCTGTTCTATTTACCGCTTGTGTTTACGGCATCACTCATATTGCTTTTACTGACAAGCTGGAAACTGATATTGGCAAGTCTTGCGCTCATGCCAATAGGAATGATCATAACATCACTAATGAGCAAGCCAATTGAAAAATACTCAGCGGATCTTCAGGAGAAAATTGCTCATTTGAACGCTGTGGGGCAAGATGCAATCGGAGGAATCCCTATCGTCAAGGCATTCAATATGCAAGCTGTGCTGTTGAAGAAGTATATGGTGATTATGGAGGGGGTCGTCAAGCGCGGCTTACGGCTAGAAAAGCGCTATGCAGCCATTACTCCGGTAGGTGTGATGATGCTAGCAACACCGATTATTTTGGTCATTGTATACGGAGGATACCTGATACAACATGGAGAGTTGAATGCTGGAGGCATTGTACTTTTTTTATACCTGATTTCGTTCATATTGCAGCCGATTGCCATGCTGCCGACGATCATTTCGCAAATGAAGGAAGCGGGTGGAGCCGCAAAGCATTTGTTTGAGGTGCTGGATTGGCAGAATGAACGTCAGGACGGCGAAATGACCTTGGTAGATCAGAAGCGAGAGAATAGGGCGCCTCATTTGAAAGACGATGCAGATGGGGAAGCCAACCGAATGAGTGAAGGCGGAGCAGAAAGTGATGATGACGTTGATAGTGTTGCTGTAGTCAGCTTTGAGCATTTGACCTTTGGCTACGATGAAGGGAACACAGTGCTGAAGGATATCAGCTTCCAGGCAGGGCAAGGGGATATGGTCGCGATTGTCGGTGCCAGCGGTGGGGGTAAAAGCACGATTTTCAAGCTGCTTTGCGGATTTAATGAACCTGGAGAGCATGCTGGAACCATTCAACTATTTGGAAAGAGTTTGACAGATTGGAATTTAACAAGCCTGCGCAGTCATATTTCGATGGTATCTCAGGAGCCGTCGCTTTTTCCGGCCACCATTGCAGAAAATATCGGATATGGACGTTTGGAGGCGACTCGAGAAGAAATTGTCGAGGCGGCGAAGGCGGCACATGCGCATGATTTTATTGTTCAACTTCCCGAGGGCTATGAAACCCTGTTGAGCGAGCGGGGAGGCGGATTGTCTGGCGGTCAAAAACAGCGTATTTCCATAGCAAGAGCATTATTGAAAAATGCTCCGCTACTTCTATTGGACGAGCCGACTTCAGCACTCGATAGTCAGTCGGAGGCTCAGGTGCAGAATGCGATGAATGCGGTAATGCAAAACCGGACGGTACTGGTCATTGCTCATCGACTGTCAACCGTACGTCAGGCGAACCGCATTATTGTACTCGATCAGGGGAGCATTGTGGAATCGGGTTCTCATGAGGAATTACTGGGTCGTGATGGTGTGTACCGAAAGCTGTATTTGAAAAATTTTGAAGAAGAACAGCATACGGCGGAAAACGGTAATTCGTTGCCTGAGGAAAGGGGTGAGCGTCGTGACCTTCAAGCAGGGGTTTTATGAATTTAAGCAGTTGATGTCCCTGATGAAGCCGCACCAAAAATGGTATTTTACCGGGCTGGTTGGCAATAGTCTGACCAATGCCAGCATCACGATTTTACTTTCTTTTGTGGTGCATTATTTGCTGAATTTCGCGGTTAATGGCAATGTACAGGAGCTATACCGAGCGGTCTATTTGGTCAGTGGTACATTTTTGGCATTAAGTCTTATCTCCCCCCTGTGCAGCTATATGTATAAACGGTGTGTAAAGCTGGCGATTGCTGATGTACGAATGAAACTATTTGGCCACATTGTCAAGCTATCGTACGAAAAAGCCGAAAAACACCATTCGGGTGATCTTGTATCCCGTATGACGAACGATGTACAGGCGCTAGAGCAGGCTTACACCGTTCATATTCGCTCGATTATACTGGAAATTTCGCTTTTCTTGGGCTCGTTGGTCATTTTGATGGCTTTGGATTGGCGATTTGGGATTATGGCGGTTGTACTTGGGCTGGCTTCAGCCTGGATAAATGCTCATTTCGCGAAGAAAATGCGAAAGACGAGTGAAGAGTTACAGGGACGGATGAGCAGGTTCACGGAACGATTGAGTGATTTGCTTTCCGGTTTGCAGACGGTGAAGTTGTTTGGGTTGAGGACAAAGGTAGGTGGACTATGTAACGATGCAAGCGAGGACATCAATCGCATCAGCATCCGGCAGGGACGTCATATGGGCTTGCAGGATATGTGCAATTTTGTCATAGAGTTCATTACGCTGGGCGGTGTGCTTGTCGCCGGATTGATTCTGGTATCGCAGAAGCAAATGGAACTGGGAGTATTGGGACAGATTGTACAACTGCAAACCGGTATTTCAACGGTATTTTTGGAGCTAGGGGCGGCTGTAACACTGTTACAAAACTCCTTGGCAGGCTTGGCGCGTATCCGCGAAATTCTGGATGAGTCGAAGGAAGAGGAACAGTTCCCCGCGGCTAAAAAGAAGGGACCGCTGACTAGGCTTAGCGATCCCGAGACGGCAGCTTTATCAGCCCGTGAATCTGGGGAATTCTATGGCGATGTTGAAACCTTAGGTTCAGACCACGCCATTGAACAGACTCCGGCTGCGCTAGAGCTGCACGACATCACCTTTGGCTATCAGCCTGACCATCCAACGCTGCAAAGGTTAAACTTGGTCGTGCCGGAAGGGCAGGTCACTGCACTTGTCGGTCCGAGTGGTGGTGGCAAAAGCACAGTCATGAAGTTGTTGCTGGGATTTTACCCACCGGATGAAGGTGTGCTGCGGGTTCGTGGTCGTTTGGCAGAAGAATTTCCGTTGGATGAGGTCAGGGATTTGATGGCCTATGTACCACAGGAGGCTACGCTGTTCCACGGTACAGTAGCGGATAATATCCGTTTTGGCTCACCGACTGCCACGGATGAGGAAGTGGAGGCTGCAGCCAAAACAGCCTATGCCAGAGGCTTCATAGCCGAGTTGCCAGAGGGGTACGACACGATTGTCGGTGAACGCGGAGCCAATTTGTCCGGCGGTCAAAGACAGCGGATTGCAATTGCCCGTGCTTTGCTCAAAAATGCACCGATTTTGCTATTGGATGAAGCGACCTCGGCTTTGGATGCAGAATCGGAATATGAAGTCCAGCAGGGCTTAAATGAGTTGATGAAGGATCGTACGACATTAGTTATTGCCCATCGATTGTCTACGATTGAACGGGCGGATACGATCTGTGTCCTTGCCGATGGCGAACTGAAAGAGCAAGGTACCCATGATCAGCTCCTTGCCGAGGGCGGCCATTATGCAGAGCTGTATGAGCTTCAATTTCGAAAGCATCCCGAGGAACAAACCGCATGAATATGCGATTTCCTTTTTACCAAATATCTATTTTGTGAGGAGAGAGACGGATGACACAGCAAGATGTTCAATTGTTTTCCTTAAGCCAGCCACAGCAACGTATTTGGTATACGGAGCTTTTGTATCCTCATCGGAACACTTCAACAATTATTGCTACTGTAAAGATCAGGGGAACTGTTCGCATAGATGTCTTGCAGCAAGCAATGAATCGGGTAATTGCCCAAAATGATTCTTTTCGTATCAAAATTACTGCTCAGGATGGGATTCCATATCAATATGTAGAGCCATTTACGGCAGAAAGTATAGAAACGATCCAAGTTACCCCGGAAGAAGCGAATGTATGGTTAAAGCGTCATAATCCACAGCCGTTCTCATTGTTGGATTCGCAGCTGTACCGATTTGTTATCTTGCAGCTCGGAACAGAAGAAACCTGGTTTAATTTTAAAATGCATCATATTATTTCAGACGGCGTGTCCATGAATCAGGCCATTAATGAAATCACAGGACATTATATGGATATTGTGCATGGTACAGGCCAAGATGCGCCGACCAAAGGCAATCCCTATCTGGATTTTATCCAGGTAGAGCAAAGTTATGAGCAATCAGACCGTTATCAAAAGGACAAAACGTACTGGACGGAAAAGTTTGCCGATTTGCCTGAGACTACAGGTTTGAAATCATATAACCCGCTGACACTGAGTACAGCTGCACGCCGGGAGAGCTTTATACTGGAACATGAGTTGTATCGTGGTGTTACGGCTTTTTGCGAAGAGCATAAAATTAGTATTTTCACGTTCTTCCTGGCGGCTCTGTATATTTATTTGCATAAAGTGACGGGGGAGCAGGACTTAACCGTGGGGACACTCTATGCCAACCGTACGTCTAAGAAGGAAAAGGATACCATCGGTATGTTCGTCAGCACCGTGGCTACGCGTCTGTTGGTCGAACCAGAATCCGAACTGCTGACCTTTCTGCAAGGTGTAGGGAAGGAGCAGGCGTCCATTTTGCGGCATCAGCGTTACCCGTACAACAAAATTATTCAGGATTTGCGTGAACAGCAAAGCAGCCTGGACATTCAGCGTCTGTTTGGTGCTTCCATTCAGTACCGCACCTTGAGTTTCTCCCGGTTTGATGAAGCGATTCAGCAGGTTGATAACGATTTCTGCGGAGATACGGTGAACGACTTCGATATTCACATGGTTGAAATGCTGGATGATGATAGACTCGTGCTGTATCTGGATTATCGTACCGAGCTGTTTAGTGAACAGGAAATTGCCCGAATTATTCGGCAATTTTTGAGTGTGGCGGAGCATATGGTGCAGGGCCCACACAAGCGGATACAGGAATTGTCGCTGATCAGTGAGGAAGAACGGGCGCAAATCGTCGACGTATTCAATGCTACAGCGGTGGAATATCCACACGAAGCAGGCATTCATGAGTTGTTTGAGGAACAGGCTGAACATGCACCGAATCAGACAGCAGTTGTGTTTGGAAATGCCCGTTTAACTTATGGCGAACTGAATGTAAAAGCAAATCAACTGGCTCACACGTTGCGCGGACACGGTGTTACCGCCGAGCAAACTGTAGGTATCGTTGCTGAGCGTTCCACGGATATGATCGTCGGCATGTTGGCGATTCTCAAAGCGGGCGGTGCATATGTACCCATTGACCCTGATTATCCGGCTGAACGTGTACGTTACCTGTTGGAAGATTCGGGAGCGAAGTTGTTGCTGGTGCAGCGTGCAGAACAGCAACCGGAGGAATACACCGGAATCGTGCTGGATCTAAGCGATGCTAAGGTGTACGCGGCAGAGGATGACCAAGGCTTGAATACCGTACATGGGGAGCAAAACGAGGCTTATCATGTGGATTATGCCGATTATACAAATCCGAAAAATGAGATTTTAAAGGAATCGTCCTCGTCTGTCGTAGACAGCACTGCTGGGACACAAGAACGGAAATTTGGAAACCGACTAGCTTATTTGATGTATACTTCGGGCACGACCGGACAGCCCAAAGGGGTTATGGTAGAACATCGCAATGTCGTGCGTTTGGTAAAGCATACAAACTATGCGCAACTGGGTGCTGACACGCGCATTTTGCAAACTGGCGCCGTTGTCTTTGACGCGTCCACCTTCGAAATTTGGGGTGCGCTATTGAATGGTGGACAGCTCGTGCTGGTGAGTCAGGATGTTATTTTGGACGCTCCCAAGCTCAAGGAAGCCGTGCGCAACCATGGTATCACGACAATGTGGCTGACTGCGCCGCTCTTTAACCAGCTATCTCAGCAGGACTTGGAGCTGTTCGAGGGGGTAGAAGAACTGCTGGTCGGTGGTGATGTGCTGTCCGTACCGCATATTAACCGGGTGCTGGAGGCTTATCCGTCTCTGCGGATTATTAACGGCTATGGTCCGACGGAAAATACAACTTTTTCTACAACTCATGCGATTGCTGGAGTGCAATCAGAAGCGGTGCCGATTGGGCGTCCGATCCACAACTCCACAGCGTATGTTGTAGATCGTTCCATGCAGCTTCAGCCTGTAGGGGCATGGGGTGAGCTAATCGTCGGCGGTGATGGGGTGGCACGTGGCTACCGGAACCGTCCTGATTTAACGGCTGAAAAATTCGTAGATAGTCCGTTCCGTAGCGGAGAGCGCTGCTACCGTACAGGCGATTTGGTTCGCTGGAATGAGGATGGAACGCTGGAATACAAAGGACGGATCGACGCACAGGTGAAAATCCGGGGCTATCGGATTGAGCTGGGCGAGGTGGAAGCGCAGCTCTTGAAGCTAGATGCGGTACAAGAAGCTGTCGTCATTGCACGTGAGGATGAGCAGGGACAGAAACAGCTCTGCGCATATGTAGTCACCCTTGTGGATATCGCGGCTAGTGAGTTGCGAAGCACCTTGAGCCAAGAATTGCCGGGTTATATGGTGCCGTCGTATTTTGTGCAGATGGAGCAATTGCCGTTAACACCAAATGGCAAAGTGGATCGTCGGGCGTTGCCGCAACCGGAGGGAAGCGTGGATTCCGGCGAGGATTATGTAGCAGCCCGTAATGAGGTAGAGCGGACATTGGTATCGGTATGGCAATCTGTACTGGGAATCGAACAGATTGGTGTTCTGGATAACTTTTTCCATTTGGGCGGCGACTCGATCAAGGCCATCCAAGTGTCTTCAAGACTGCTGCAAAATGGTTACAAGCTGGAAATGAGGGAGTTGTTCCAGTATCCGACGATTGCTGAGCTGAATGGACGGGTGCAGCGGGTGACCCGCGTTTCCGATCAAGGAGAAGTTAGTGGAACCGTGGCATTGACACCGATTCAACACTGGTTCATTGAACAGCAGCCATCCAATCCTGAGCACTATAACCAGGCTCTGATGCTGCATCGTGAGGATCGACTGGACGAAACGGCGCTTCGTCAGGCACTGCAAAGCATTGTCGAGCATCATGATGCTTTGCGCATCGTATTCCGCCAGAATGCAGACGGTGGGTATGAAGCATGGAACCGAGGCGTGCAAGAAGGAGAGCTGTATAGCCTCGAAGTGGTGGATTATACAAGGGAGTCTGACTTTGCTCATTTGCTGGAGAACAAAGCCAACGAAATCCAAAGCAGCATCCGTCTAGATGAAGGACCGCTGGTAAAGCTGGGTCTGTTCCGTTGCAACGATGGAGACCATTTGTTGGTAGCAATCCATCATTTTGTGGTTGACGGTGTGTCTTGGCGTATTTTGTTGGAGGATTTGGCAACCGGCTATGAACAGGCTTTACGGGGCGAGTCTGTCCGTTTGCCGAATAAAACGGATTCCTTCCGCCTTTGGGCTAATCAGCTGTCAGCTTATGCGAACAGCACAGCATTGGAGAAGGAGCGTGCGTATTGGGAGCAAATTGAGGAAGCAGGGAAAAGCCAGGCATCCTTGCCTAAGGATTACAATCGTAAATCTCAGGCCAAGCCACAGCTTCGCGATGATCGGACGCTGACCGTAGCGTGGACGGTAGAAGAAACAGAACAATTCTTGAAACAAGCTCATCGGGCCTACAATACGGAAGCAAACGACCTGCTGCTGACAGCTCTGGGCACTGCAATTCAGGAGTGGGCGAGCATCCGTCAGGTGCTTGTAAATCTGGAGGGTCATGGACGGGAAGCCATTTTGCCGGATATGGATATTACGCGCACAGTCGGTTGGTTTACCAGTCAATTCCCGGTTGTACTCAATATGGGCGAGGATCGGAATGTAGGACGGCGTGTCAAGAACGTCAAAGAAGGGCTGCGCCGTTTGCCGCATAAAGGGATTGGATACGGGATTTTGAGATATCTTGCTAGCGGTGAAGGAGAAGCAGCTTTTGTTGCCGAGCCAGAAATCAGCTTTAACTATCTCGGACAATTCGATCAGGATTTAAAGAATAATGCCTTCCGCATGTCTCCTTATTCCATCGGAGCTTCCATGAGTGACACGTTGACCAAGCGGTATGCTCTGGATATCAACGGCATGATCACGGACGGTGCACTGGAACTGACGATCAGCTACAGCAACAAAATGTTTATGAAAAAATCAATCAAAAAGCTGGCTGATCTGTTGCAGGAGGGCTTACGTGAGGTATTGGCTCACTGTGTGGGTAAAGAGTTGCCGGAGCTGACACCAAGCGACTTGTCCTTCCAAGGACTGACGGCTGGAGAGCTGGATCATATTGTAGAGCAGACGGCTAATGCGGGAGAACTGGAAAACATTTATTCGCTCACACCCATGCAAAAAGGCATTCTGTTCCACGGCTTAATGGAGCCGAAATCCGGGGCGTACTTTGAGCAGGCGACATTTGATCTGCAAGGCAGCTTTCAAGTGGAGGCTTTTGCCGAAAGCCTAAATCAGCTGGTGGATCGCCATCAAATATTCAGAACGAATTTTTATAGCGGATGGAATGAGCAGCCTTTACAGGTGGTGTACCGTCACAAGCACGCCGGGTTCCGTTTTGAAGATGTACGTTCGATGGAACAAGGTGAGCAGGACGCATACATTGCTGATTTTGCTGAACGCGACAAAGCCGAAGGCTTTCATTTCAGCTCAGGCGAGCTGATGCGGGTGTCTATTTTACGTACAGGCGAGGAGTCGTATCGTTTTGTGTGGAGCTTCCATCATATTTTGATGGACGGTTGGTGCTTGTTCCTTGTTGTAGGGGAAGCATTTAATACGTACTTTGCCATCCTCGAAGACCGCAAGCCGGAGCTCGCTCCGGTAACACCATACAGCGAATACATTGAATGGCTGGATCGGCAGGACAACGTGGAGGCTGAACGGTTCTGGAGTGATTATTTTGCTGGCTTTGAGCAGCAGACCGTATTACCGCAGGTAAAACAGCTGGACAGTCACGCTAAAGAATATGAAGCGGACAAGCTTTCGTTTACACTGGGCCACGAAGTGACGGAACGGATGAACAAGCTGGTTAAGCAGAAGCAAGTAACGGTCAATACCCTTCTGCAAGCAGCGTGGGGCGTTGTGCTGCAACGGTATAACAACAGTCGGGATGTTGTATTTGGCAGTGTCGTATCCGGCAGATCAGCGGATATTCCGGGCATCGATAAAATGATTGGTTTGTTCATTAATACGGTTCCTGTACGAGTTCACAGTGAGAAAGATATGACGTTTGCTGCGTTAATGAAGCAGATACAGGAGCAGGCACTGGCTTCCCGTGCCTATGAAACCTATCCGTTGTATGAAATTCAGGCCCTAACAGAGCAGAAACAGGACCTGGTGAACCATATTATGGTGTTTGAAAACTACCCGGTGGAACAGCGCATGGAGCAAATGGGCAGTCGTGGCACGAATGGCTTTACGATTGCAAATGCTTCCGTGTCGGAGCAAACGAACTATGATTTCAACATTACGGTTGTGCCGGGCGATGAAATTCATGTCCATTTGGAGTACAACGCGCAAGTATTGGAACGCACGGCTGTAGAGCAAATCCGCGAGCATTTGCTGCATATGATTGAAGAAGCGATTAACCGACCAGATGCGCTGGTAGATGAACTTGAGCTGGTGACTGCTGCGGAAAAAGCAAAAATCATCGATGGTTTTGGATCCGTGGGCGTAGCTGCATGGAGTGATGAAAAGCAATCAGAAGGGTTGTTCCACGTCTATGTGGAAGAACAAGCGCAGCTTGTGCCGGATCATGTGGCAGTGGTATACGAGGAGCGGCAGCTTACGTACCGCGAGCTGAACGAGCGTGGGAATCAACTTGCTCGTAGATTGCGGAATGAAGGCATTGGGCGTGAATCCATTGTTGGTATTTTGAGCGAGCGATCGGTGGACATGATGGTCGGCGTACTGGCGGTATGGAAGGCCGGCGGTGCATACGTGCCACTGGATGCAGATTATCCTTCAGAACGTATCCGCTTTATGCTCGAGGACAGCGGCGCTACGGTGCTGCTTACGCAAACAGGTTTGCAGGAACGCGCGCAAGCATGGCTGGAGGAGAGCCGACAGGTCTTGGCCGGTGGGCAGTCTGAGGGCGAGTTGGAAATAGCGGCTGGCGCTGAAACGATGGAAAGAGGCAGCCTGAGTGAAGGCGTAAGTTTTAAATTAGATTCGAGTTCTGACAACGAAGAAGCATCCGAACCGGCAACAGGGCTGCGTCTGCGTACTGTATTGGCGCTGGACGATGAGTCGTTGTACACCGGAGATGCCACGGATGTGGAACATATCAACGAGCCGCAGGATCTGGCATATGTGATCTACACGTCCGGTACAACGGGACGTCCGAAGGGTGTCATGATCGAGCATCACAGTTTGGTAAACACAGCTGTGGCATACCGACGGGATTACCGTTTGAACCAGTTCCCGGTACGGCTGCTGCAACTGGCAAGCTTCTCCTTCGACGTGTTCGTCGGCGATATCGCGCGGGCGCTCTATAACGGTGGCACGATGGTCATCTGCCCGAAAGACGACCGCATTGATCCAAGCCGTCTGTATGGCTGGATTCACGATTATCAGATTACGGTGTTCGAATCCACACCGGCTTTAATCGTACCGTTTATGCAGCATGTGCATGAACAGGGCCTTGACATGAGCAGTCTGGAACTGCTGATCACCAGCTCGGATAGCTGCAGCGTGACGGATTATCGGGTGCTGCAAGAACGGTTTGGCGCAGATATTCGCATTATGAACAGCTATGGCGTCACGGAAGCGGCGATTGACTCCAGCTTCTACGACGAAGAACTGTCAAAGCTGCCAAGTAGCGGCAGTGTGCCGATTGGTCAGGCATGGCTGAACGCACGCTTCTACATCGTGGACAGCCAGCTGAATCCGGTGCCGATCGGCGTACTGGGCGAGCTGTGCATTGGCGGTGCTGGAGTGGCACGTGGATACCTGAACCGCCCAGACCTGACGGCCGAGAAATTCGTGGCGAATCCGTATGTAGCCGGTGAACGATTGTACCGCACAGGTGACCTGGCGCGGTGGATGCCAGACGGCAATGTGGACTTTATCGGTCGGATGGACTACCAGGTCAAAATCCGGGGCTACCGGATTGAGCTGGGCGAGATTGAAACGGCGATCCAGCGGGTACCGGGTGTGCGTCAAGCCGTAGTCATCGACCGGACGGATGAGCGTGGACACAAGTACTTGTGCGGGTACATCACGGGAGAAGCTGAGCTGCGGATCGAGGAAGTACAAGCAGAACTGGAATCCGGGTTACCAGCGCACATGGTGCCAGCACGCTTGATGCGACTGGAGACGATTCCGCTGACCAGCAACGGCAAAATCGATCGCAAGGCCTTGCCGGAACCGGAGGGAAGCATCCATACGGGTGCAGCCTATGTGGCACCACGTACTACGGCAGAGCAAGTACTGGCTGCAGTGTGGGCCGGAGTACTCGGCGTGGAAGCGGTAGGCACGCAGGATAACTTCTTTGAACTGGGCGGCGATTCGATCAAAGCACTGCAAGTATCGTCCCGCTTGCTGCAAGCAGGCTATCGATTGAACATGAAGGATCTCTTCAGCAATCCGACGGTAGCGGCGCTCAGTCCTTTGCTTCGTACAGATGGTAAGATGGCCAGTCAGGAAGAAGCAGTAGGCAAGGTAGATCTGACACCCATTCAGCGATGGTTCTTCGAGCAGCAGCCTGCTGATCTGCACCACAGCAATCAGGCGATGATGCTGTACCGAGCTGGGCGCTTTGACGTCAACGCGCTACGCCGTACAATGGACCGTATTGTCCAGCATCATGACGCATTGCGCACGGTATTCCGTGAGACGGAGCAAGGCTATGCAGCTTGGAACCGCAGTGTAGAGGAAGGCGAGCTATACACGCTGGACATTGTAGATTTTAGTGGAGTTGAAGACGAATCCACCGCTGTAGAAGCTAAGGCGAGTGAAATTCAAGCGAGCATTCATTTGAGCGAGGGGCCGCTGGTGAAGCTCGGTCTGTTCCACTGCGCTGAGGGCGACCATTTGCTAATCGTCATTCATCATTTGGTTGTGGACGGTGTATCGTGGCGTATTTTGCTGGAGGATTTGGCATCCGGTTATGAGCAGGCTATTGCAGGCAAAACAGGCACAGCTATCCGACTACCGCATAAAACAGATTCGTTCCAGACTTGGGCCGAGCAGCTGTCGGCCTATGCGAATAGCGCGACGATGGAGCGGGAGCTTGCTTACTGGCAGCATATCGAACAAGCAGAAGCCAGTCTTGCGAAGCCTTTGCCAAAGGATTTTGCGAATGACAATGCACTGCTTGGGGACAGTGAGGTTGTGACGGTCCGCTGGACGAAGCAGGAAACCGAGCAGTTGCTCAAACAAGCTCATCGCGCATACAACACGGAAATGAATGACCTGCTGCTGGCTGCGCTCGGAAAAGCCGTATATGACTGGTCTGGTTCTGAACGGGTGCTGGTCAACCTGGAGGGCCATGGACGGGAAGCTATTGTACCGGATGTGGATATTACGCGGACAGTCGGTTGGTTTACGAGCCAGTTCCCGGTTGTACTGGATGGAAGTCTGGGACAAGGGGGGAATACGGCTCGTCTGATCAAACGGGTCAAGGAAGGGCTGCGTCATATTCCGCAGAAAGGCATCGGCTATGGTATTTTACGATACCTGTCGGATACGAATGTTCTGGAGAAAGCAGGCGTGCAGTTAAAGGCTCAGCCTGAGATCAGTTTTAACTATTTGGGACAATTCGATCAGGATTATAAAGGCAATGATCTGGAGCCTTCCTCCTATTCCATCGGTGTGCCTGTCAGCACGAATGCGGCTATGGATTTTGCACTGGATATCAATGGAGTCATCGAGGATGGAGAACTGATTTTCACGATTCGCTACGGTACAACGCAATTCCGTCATGAGACGATTGCACGACTTGGAGATTTACTGGCATCCGGCTTGCGTGAGGTGATTCATCATTGTGTCGCCCAAGAAAGAACGGTGTTGACCCCAAGTGATGTCCTGTTAAACCATGTAACGCTGGACGAGCTGGAGCAATTGGTGAAGGATACGCAAGATATGGGTGAGCTGGAAAATGTGTATGCTTTGACACCGATGCAAAAGGGCATGCTCTTCTTCAGTCTGATGGATGAAAATTCGGCAGCTTATTTTGAACAGGCAACCTTTGAGTTGAACGGTTGTTTTGATGTGGTTGCTTTCGGTAAAAGCTTTGACCTGCTCGTACAGCGTCATGAGGCATTACGGACGAACTTTATCAGTTCATGGAAGGATGAGCCTGTACAGGTCGTTTTCCGCAACCGTAGCGGAGAATTATATTATGAAGACTTGCGCGGACTAGAAAAAGAGGAACGAGAAGCTCGTGTTGAAGCTTTTGCCATCGAGGACAAAGCGAAAGGATTCAATCTCGCAGAGGATGCACTCATTCGTGTCTCCATTTTGCAAACGGGGGATGAAACGTATCACTTTGTTTGGAGCTTCCATCACATTTTGATGGATGGCTGGTGCTTGTCCTTTATGACACAGGAGGTATTTGGCAGCTATCTGACACTGCGCGCCGGTCATGAGCCAGCGCTGGAGCCTGTCACGCCGTTCAGTCGATTTATCGAATGGCTGGAACGTCAGGACCGTGAGGCAGCTTTGCAATATTGGCGTGGGTATCTGGCGGACTATGAGCAGCAAATTACGCTTCCTCAGCAAAAAACACAGCCTAAATCGATGCAAGCCGGGCTATATGTCGCTGAAGATCTGGAATGTGACTTCCAGCCAGAGCTGGTTGCTCAGATCGAACGGGTAGCGAAGCAAAATCAGGTCACGATCAATACGCTGATTCAGACTGTATGGGGCGTTCTGTTGCAAAAATATAACAACAGTACGGATATCGTGTTTGGCAGCGTTGTGTCCGGTCGTCCAGGGGATATTCCAGGTGTGGAGCACATGATCGGGCTATTTATTAATACAATTCCAGTGCGTGTGCAGTCTGAACCAGGTGAAAGTTTTGTCGAGCTGATGAGACGAACACAGCGGCAGGCGCTGGCTTCCAATGGTTATGATGCGTTCCCGCTGTATGAAATTCAAGCACTGACCGAGCAGAAGCAGGATTTGATCAATCATATTATGATATTTGAAAATTATCCGGTGGAGCAGCAGGTAGAGCAGCTGGGCAGTGAAGGACAGGAACCATTTACAATTTCGAATGTGGTGGCTACAGAGCAAACGAACTACGATCTAAACGTCGTCGTGATGCCAGGAGAAGGTATCAAGATTCGTTTTATGTATAACACGCTCAGCTTTGATCAAGCAGGTATTGAGCGCTTGTATGGACATTTTGCACGTTTGCTGGAGCAAATTTCGCTCAACCCGCATGTTCGGGTGGAAGAGCTGGAACTACTCACAGCAGCAGAAAAACAACAGATTACAGCGGCCTTTAATGACACCGCTTGTGCATTTCCGTCCCATCAGACGATTCATCAGCTGTTCGAGGATCAGGTGGAGTGTACGCCGGATCAGGTAGCATTGGTGTTTGGACATCAGCGTCTGACATATCGGGAGCTGAATGAACGGGCGAATTCATTGGCTCGAATGCTTCAAGCCCAGGGAGTAGGACCTGACAAACTGGTCGGTCTGATGGTGCAGCGTTCCGTGGAAATGATCGTAGGTCTGCTGGCTGTGCTAAAAGCAGGCGGTGCTTATGTGCCGATTGATCCCGAATTTCCATCCTCTCGTATTGCATACATGCTGGAAGACAGCGAGGCCGCAGTGCTTCTGACCCGTCGTGAACTGGCAGAAGAACACCATTGCCATGCCAATACCCTGTTTCTTGAGGATGCCGCATTGTATCAGGGAGAAAGTAGCAACCTGGAGACGATTGCCCGCCCAGAGCATTTGGCTTATGTCATCTATACGTCGGGTTCGACTGGAAATCCGAAAGGAGTTATGCTCCAGCATCGCTCGGTCCTCAACTTTATTACTGGGATGCGCGAAGTCATTGATTTTGAAGCGAGCCAAACCATGTTGTCACTGACGACCATTTCATTCGATATTTTCGTATTGGAAACCATTCTCCCCCTGTTGGGTGGAATGACGGTTGTGCTTGGCGACAGCCAGCATCAGGTGAATCCTCAGGCGCTGGGTGAGTTGATTACTCAACATTCGATTGAGATGTTGCAAATGACCCCATCCCGGTTACAAATGCTGTTGGGTCATGAAGCAGGCTCGCGCGTGCTGCAAAGCGTGAAGGCAATTATGGTTGGGGGCGAAGCTCTTCCGTCCAAGCTGCTCGCAGCACTGCAAGAGATAGACGGTCCCCGTATTTATAACATGTACGGACCTACAGAAACGACGGTGTGGTCGGCCGTGCAGGAACTGACCCATGCTCAGCATATTAATATTGGACGTCCTATTGCGAATACCCAAATCTATATCATGAATGCGAGTGGAGAATTGCAGCCCGTCGGTGTGCCGGGCGAGTTATGTATTGCCGGGGAAGGATTGGCCCGTGGGTATTGGAAACGTGAAGAACTGACGGCCGAGAAATTTGTGATTAATCCGTTTGCTGGGGGTAAGGCAGGCCATGAGCGGATGTACCATACAGGCGATTTGGCGAGATGGACGCCGGACGGCAACATTGAATATTTGGGGCGGATGGACCATCAGGTGAAAATTCGGGGCTACCGAATCGAACTGGGCGAGATCGAATCGCAGCTGTTGCAGGTGGAGTCGGTACAAGAAGCGGTCATCATGGCTCGTGGGGACGAAACGGGTCAAACACAGCTCGTGGCGTACTATGTGGCGAGTCAAGAACTGGGAGCCGGTGAGCTGAGACATGAGCTGGGACAAGAACTGCCAAGCTATATGATGCCGTCGTATTTCATCTGGTTGGAGCAGATGCCGCTGACACCGAACGGTAAAATCGACCGCAAGTCCCTGCCAGCACCGGAAGGCAATCTGCACAGCGGTGCGGATTATGTAGCGCCACGCACTGCACCGGAACGAGCGCTTGTAGCGGTCTGGCAGTCCGTCCTGGGTGTGCCAACCGTCGGTATGTTGGACAATTTCTTTGATCTGGGTGGCGATTCGATCAAGGCGATTCAAATCGTATCGCGTGCATTCCAGGCCGGCTACAAGCTGGACATGAAGGATTTGTTCCGCTATCCCATCGTCGCAACCCTGGCATCGCATATGCATGAGGCCAGTCGTAGGGCAGATCAGGGAGAAGTAAGCGGAGAAACGGCGTTGCTTCCGATCCAGCACGAGTTCTTTGCGCAGGAGCAAGTAGACGTGCATCACTTTAATCAGGCGGTGATGCTGCACCGGGAGCAGGGGTTCGACGAGTCGGCTCTGCGTCAGGCGCTTGGCAAACTAACAGAGCATCATGATGCTCTGCGGATGGTGTTCAGCAAGACAGAACAAGGCTATCAAGCATGGAATCGCGGAATACAGGAAGGTGAGCTGTATCATCTGGATGTGGTGGACTTTAGGGATATAACGGATGAAGCCATGCTCAGCGTGGCAATGGAGGCGAAAGCTACCGAAATTCAAAGCAGTATCCAACTGCAAGAAGGGCCGCTGTTTAAAGCAGGTTTGTTCCACTGTGTAGATGGCGATCATCTCCTGATGGCGATTCACCATTTGGTCGTGGACGGGGTATCCTGGCGTATCTTGTTTGAGGATTTGGCTACTGCCTATGAACAGGCCGTTCATCAGAAAGTACTTCAGCTGCCGGACAAAACGGATTCCTTCCGTTCCTGGTCACAAAAACTTTCCAAATATGCGAATAGCACAGCCATGGACAGTGAGCACGCCTACTGGGAGCAATGGAACGCAGTCGCTTTGTCTGACCAAGTACGATTGCCTGAGGATCAAGCGCAGGCTGACTCATTTACTTTGGCTGACACCGATACAGTGGTCTTCCAGCTTACGGAAGAAGAGACAGAGAGACTATTGAAGCAAGCGCACCGCGCGTACAACACGGAAGTGAACGATCTGTTGCTGACGGCTTTGGGCATGATGCTGTACACATGGACCGGCCATGAACGTAGCCTGATCAATCTGGAGGGACACGGACGTGAGAACATTTTACCGGATACGGATCTTTCTCGTACGGTAGGCTGGTTTACGAGTCCATATCCGGTATGGCTGGACATCGGTCGTGATCCAGCTTTGTCGGGACGCATCAAACAGGTCAAAGAGAGTCTGCGTGATATTCCGAATCAAGGAATGGGCTACGGAATTTGGAGATATTTGAGTGAATCTGGCCAAGCCATGGGTCAGCAAGCAGATGCACTGAATCTTGCTCAACATCAAGCTTTTGCTGAGCCGCAAGTGAGCTTTAACTATCTCGGACAGTTTGATCAGGACTTGCAAAACAACGATCTGCGTAGGTCTCCTTATTCGATGGGATCGGTCGTTAGTGACCGGACGAAGATGAAATTTGCGCTCGATGTGAGCGGAATCGTAACGAACGGCATCCTGGAACTGGACATTCGGTATAACAGCAAAGCCTTCCGTAAAGATACGGTCCAAATGTTAGCCAACCTGTTGAAATCCAATCTGCTTGAAGTTATCGAGCATTGTGTTACACGAGATCGGATCGAATTAACTCCAAGTGATGTACTGTTCAAAGGTCTGACCCTGGAGCAATTAGATACGATTAAGGAGCAGACCCAGACGGTTGGGGAATTGGAAAATGTGTACCCGTTAACTCCCATGCAAAAGGGTATGCTGTTCCACAGTCTAATGAATGCAGAAACAGGCGTGTATTTTGAGCAGGCGACCTTTGATCTGGAGGGCCACTTGGAGCCTTCCCTATTCGAGGAAAGCTTGAATCTGCTGGTGAGCCGGCATGCTATATTACGGACGAATTTCTACAGCGGCTGGCATGGACAACCCTTGCAAATCGTCTATCGTCATAAAAGTCCGATCTTCCATTATCAGGATGTCAGAGGGCGTGAACATGCTGTAGCTGAGTTTGTGGTTCAAGATAAAGCTCGAGGCTTTGATCTAAGCAAGGATGCGCTTATGCGAGTATCCGTCTTCCGCACGGGTGAAAGCTCATACCGTTTTGTATGGAGCTTCCATCATATTGTGATGGACGGCTGGTGCCTGTCCCTGATGACGGACGAAGTGTTTGGTGCCTATGCTGCCTTGCTGGAGAATAAGCAGCCAGAGCTCGCACCTGTCAAGCCGTATAGTGACTATATCGAATGGTTGGAACATCAAGATGCACAGGAAGCGACCCGTTATTGGAGTGACTATTTGGCAGGTTTTGAGCAGCGAACCTTGTTGCCTGGTGAGAATACGCATGTTTCTGTGGCAGAACGAGATGACGACACAAACAGAAGCGGTCAAAGTTCAAATTCTGGCTATGTTTTGGAAAAACTGCCATTTATGTTGGGTAAAGAACGGAGTGCCGCATTAAACCAAATGGCCAAGCAACAACATGTCACGATTAACACCTTGCTGCAAAGTGTGTGGGGCGTTATTTTACAGCAATACAATAATAATCAGGATGTTGTGTTTGGTGGTGTGGTATCCGGTCGTCCGGCAGACATTCCAGGTGTGGAGAACATGATTGGATTGTTTATCAATACCATACCGGTTCGGATTCAAAGTGAACGGAATGCTACATTTGCTGAAGTATTGCAGCGCACACAGGAACAGGCTTTGACCTCCAGTGTCTATGATACGTTTCCGCTCTACGATATTCAGGCACGGACTGAACAAAAACAAGACCTGATTCATCACATCATGGTCTTTGAAAACTACCCGATTGGGCAGCAGATGAAGCAGATGGGCGGTTCCGGCGAGACAAAGGCACAAACAGGCTTCTCGATTGCCAATGTGGCACTTGCCGAGCAAACCAACTACGATTTCAACCTGATTGTCGTGCCTGACGAGGATATCTCTATCCTGCTTGAATACAATGCTCTGGTGTATAACCGGTCTGCAATGGAGCGTATCCAGGGTCATATCGACCACGTCATCGGACAAATCGTAGACAACCCAAATATCCGTGTGAATGAGCTGGCATTGGTGACCCCGCAAGAACAGGCACAGATCGTTCAGGTCTGGGGCGATACGGCGGCAGCCTATCCGCAGGATCAAACGCTAAGCAGTCTGTTTGAGCAGCAGGCAGCGAACACGCCGGAGCAAGTGGCGGTGTTGTACGGAGCGGAATCGTTGACCTACGCTGAGCTGAATGAGCGCGCGAACCGTTTGGCTCGGACGCTGCGTGCGGAAGGTGTTGAACCGGATCAACCAGTCGGCATTCTGGTCCACCGCTCGCTGGACATGATCGTAGGCATCTACGCGATCCTCAAAGCAGGCGGAGCCTACGTGCCGATTGATCCAGAATATCCAGCCGACCGCATCCGCTTTATGCTGGAGGACTCGGGCGCGAAGCTGGTGCTGACGCAAGCGCATCTGGCGGAGCAAGCCTCACTGAGTTTCGACGGCCAGGTGCTGGTGCTGGATCGTCAGGAGCAGGATGGCCAAGACATTTACCACAAAGACGGTTCGAATTTGGAGCCACTGGCCGGGCCGCATCATGTAGCCTATGTCATCTATACCTCCGGCTCCACAGGAAAACCGAAGGGCGTGATGGTGGAGCATCATTCCGTGCTGAACCGGATTTTGTGGATGCATGATCGATACGGCTTGAGTGCGGAAGATACGATCTTGCAAAAGACGGCCTTCACCTTCGACGTGTCGGTGTGGGAGCTGTTCTGGTGGTCGCTGGTGGGCTCGAAGGTAAGCTTGCTGTCCGTGGGCGGGGAAAAGAACCCGGAAGACATCGTCGACACGATTGCCCGCGATGGCGTAACCACGATGCACTTTGTACCCGCTATGCTGCATGCGTTTCTGGAGTACGTGGAGCAGCAGCCACGGGAAGTGATGCAAGCGAAACTGGCAACGCTGCGCCATGTCTTTGCCAGTGGTGAAGCTTTACCGCCACAGCATGTGGCCCGGTTCCAACAGCTTGTATCGAGCCTTGCGGGAGCGAAGCTGATCAACCTGTACGGCCCAACCGAAGCGACGGTGGACGTATCGTACTTTGATTGCGAGCCGGATGGGGAATATACAGTCATTCCCATCGGGAAACCGATTCAAAACATTCGTCTGTACATCGTGAAGGAAGGCACGGAGCAATTGCAGCCGATCGGGGTTGCAGGGGAGCTGTGCATCGGTGGTGTCGGTGTGGCACGAGGTTATCTGAACCGTCCGGAGTTGACGACCGAGAAATTTGTAACTGATCCGTTTTCGGGTGGTGAAGCAGGCTATGAACGGATGTATCGCACCGGCGATTTGGCGAGATGGATGCCGGACGGCAACATTGAATATCTGGGCCGGATCGACCATCAGGTGAAAATCCGGGGCTACCGGATTGAGCTGGGCGAGGTGGAATCGCAGCTGCTCCAAGTGGAATCGGTACGCGAAGCCGTCGTCATGGCTCGTGCGGCTGAAACGGGCCAAAAACAAATGGTGGCGTACTATGTCGCTGGGCAAGAGATCGGTGCCAGCGAGCTGAGAAGTGAGCTAGGCCGGGAGCTGCCAAGCTACATGGTGCCATCGTACTTTGTACAGCTGGAGCAGATGCCGCTGAGTCCAAATGGCAAAATTGACCGCAAGGCCCTGCCAGCACCGGAAGGCAGCCTGCAAACTGGAGCTGATTATGCAGAGCCGCGTACGGCGCAAGAACGCGCACTGGTAGCGGTCTGGCAGTCGGTACTGGGGCTGCAGACAGTCGGTATTTTGGACAATTTCTTTGATCTAGGCGGCGATTCCATCAAGGCCATCCAAATCGCATCGCGTGCGTTCCAGGCCGGCTATAAGCTGGACATGAAGGATTTGTTCCAGTATCCAACGGTTGCAACACTGGCACCGCATATGCATGAGGTCAGCCGTATGGCAGATCAAGGAGAAGTAAGCGGGAAAACCGCGTTGCTTCCGATCCAGCAGTGGTTCTTTGCGCAGGAGCGCGAGCGTCCGCAGCATTTTAATCAAGCGGTCATGCTCTATCGTGCCGAGGGCTTTGATGAGACGGCGATTCGCCAAGTCATGGATCACATCGTGAAGCATCATGATGCGCTGCGTACGGTATTCCGTCAGACTTCATCCGGTTACGAGGCTTGGACACGCGGTGTAGATGAAGGCGCGTTGTATACGCTGGAAACCGCAGACTACCGTGAACAAGTAGTCTATGCGGAAGCGCTGGAAGCGAAGGTAAATGAAATTCAAAGCAGCATTCACCTGTCCGAAGGACCGCTGGTGAAGCTGGGAGTGTTCCACACAGCCGAGGGCGATCATTTGCTCATAGCTATTCACCACTTGGTGGTGGACGGAGTGTCGTGGCGGATTCTGTTTGAGGATTTCTCTACTGGCTACGAGCAAGCGATCAAAGGCGAGCCTGTACGATTGCCCTATAAAACGGATTCCTTCCAAGCATGGGCACGGGAGTTGTCGTCTTACGCCAACCGCCCTGAGGCTGCCTCGGATGAAGTTTATTGGAAGCAGCTGGAACAGGCCAAAGCCGAAGCGGCGCCGCTGCCTAAGGATTTTGCCTATGAGGGCTCTTTGAATGCAGACAGCGAAGTGCTGACGGTAGAGTGGACCGAAGCTGAAACGCAGCAGCTGTTAAAGCAGGTCCATCGCGCCTACAACACCGAGGTCAATGATTTGCTGCTGACCGCGCTGGGACTGGCGGTGCACAATTGGACAGGCGCCGGACAGGTACTGGTGAACCTGGAGGGCCATGGCCGGGAAGCGATCCTGCAAGAGATGGATATTACACGTACCGTAGGTTGGTTTACGAGCTTGTATCCAGTGCTGCTGGAGACCGGCAAGGAAATGACACTGGCTCAGCGGATTAAAGAAACGAAGGAAGGTCTGCGCCGGATTCCACATAAAGGGCTGACCTATGGAACTTGGCGCTACTTATCTCCTGCGTCTGCATCGGATGAAGCGCATACGATTGCAGCAGAACCGGAAATCAGCTTTAACTATTTGGGTCAGGTCGATCAGGATCTACAAAACAGTGGAATCACATTGTCATCCTATAGTGCAGGGGAGACAGAGGATGCACATTCACCGCTGCAATATACGCTGGATTTAAACGCGATGATCTCGGAAGGCACGCTGCGCTTGACGATTGCTTACAGCCGCAAGCAGTATCGCAAAGAAACGCTGGAACGTGTGGCAGGACTGCTGCAATCCGCTTTGCAAGAGGTGATTACGCATTGCGTCGCTCAAAAGCAGCCTCAGCTGACTCCAAGTGATGTGTCCTTTAAAGGTTTGACGACTGGAGAGCTGGAACAGATCGCGGAACAGGCAACACGTATCGGTGAGCTGGAAAATGTATACGCACTGACGCCGATGCAAAAGGGGATGCTCTTTTACAATCTGATGGATTCGCAATCGGGAGCATATTTTGAACAGGCCTCCTTTGATCTGCGAGGACATTTTAATATCGCTGCATTTGCGGCCAGTTTGGATGTTTTAATGCAGCGGCATATGGTACTGCGCACGAACTTCTACAGCGGCTGGCAGGATGAACCGCTTCAGGTTGTGTACCGCAATAAGCGCAGTGAACTGTATGTGGAAGATTTGCGGGATATGAAGGACGAGCAGCAAAACGAATACATGCTCGAATTTACGCGTAAAGACAAGCAAAGAGGCTTTGACCTAGCACAAGACGTTTTAATGCGTGTCACTGTGTTGCGCACAGGTGAGGAGACGTACCGTTTTGTATGGAGTTTCCATCATATCGTGATGGATGGCTGGTGCTTGTCGCTGGTGACAAACGAAGTGTTTGCGAGCTATTTTGCGATCCTGGCCCATAAACAACCGGAACTGGCCCCTGTAACGCCGTACAGTCAATATATCGAATGGCTGGAGCAGCAGGATCGTCAGGCCGCATCAAGCTACTGGAGCAAGGCTCTGGAAGGATACGAGGAGCAGTCTCGTTTGCCACAGGCTAAAATTCAGGGCAAAACGGGGTATCAGTCGGAGCGTTTAGATTTTGATTTGGGCGCGGATCTCACAGCTGGTATTCAGCGCATAGCCAAGCGTTATCAGGTGACGATCAATACGTTGATGCAGACCGTTTGGGGCCTTTTGCTGCAAAAATATAATGGTACCGATGATGTCGTGTTTGGCAGCGTGGTATCTGGACGTCCGGCAGACATTCCGAATGTGGAGCACATCATTGGTCTGTTTATCAATACCATTCCGGTGCGTATCCGTAGTCAAGTGGGTAGTCTATTCTCCGATGTGATGAAGCAAACCCAAGAGCAATCGATTGCTTCCCATGCCTATGATACGTATCCGTTGTATGAAATTCAGGGACTGTCGGAGCTTAAGCAGGATTTGATCAACCATATTCTTATTTTTGAGAACTATCCGGTCGAGGAACAAATCGAGCAATTAGGTAGCGGTGAGGCGTCCAGCTTCACGATCACCGGAGCCGAGTCCGTCGAGCAGACCAACTATGACTTTAACCTGGTGGTGCTGCCGGGGAACACCATTCACATGAGTTTTGGCTATAATGCTCTGGCCTTTGAACGGGAAAGTGTAGAACAAATTCGAGGTCATCTGGTGCAATTGCTGGAGCAGGTAACTGCGAATCCGAACATCCGTGTACATGAACTGGATATGATAACCGCGCAGGAGCGTGAGCAAATCGTTAAGGTTTGGGGGAATACAGCAGCAACCTATGCAAGCGAGCAAACGATCCATGGCTTGTTCGAGACGCAAACGGCGCAGACACCGGAGCAGACAGCCTTGTTCTTTGAAGGAGAAACGCTGACTTATCGCGAGCTGAATGAACGCGCCAATCGCCTGGCTCGTACCTTGCGCAGTCAAGGCGTGACGAAAGATCGTTTGGTGGGTCTGATGACCGAGCGGTCGGTGGATATGATCGTGGGCATCTTCGGGATTTTAAAAGCCGGAGGCGCATATGCCCCCATCGATCCAACCTACCCGGAAGAGCGTATCCGCTATATGCTGGACGACTCGGGTGCGAAGCTACTGTTGACACAAAGTCATCTGGTGGACAAAGCAGTTATCGATGGCCAAGTGCTGGTGCTGGATGGAACGCAAACGGTGTATCACGAGGATGGTTCCAACCTGGAGCCGTGGTCCGGTCCAAATGATTTGGCGTATGTGATTTATACATCGGGTACAACAGGGCAGCCGAAGGGCGTTATGCTGGAGCATCACGGGCTGTGCAATCTGAAAACATATTTTGATCAGACGCTTCGAATCCGCACGTCGGATCATGCGTTGCTGTTCGCTAGCTATTCGTTTGATGCGGCTTGCTGGGAAATCTTCCAAGCGCTGTTCTGCGGAGCCACGTTATATGTGCCAACGACAGAGACGATTTTGAACTACGAGCGGTTTGAGCAATATATGGCGAATCACCGGATTACGGTGGCCGCTTTGCCGCCGACCTATGCGGTGTATCTGGAGCCAGAGCGGATGCCACACCTGCGTATTCTGTTCACTGCGGGTTCAGCATCTTCCACCGAACTGGTATACAAGTGGAAGGATCAAGTGGCGTACTACAACGGCTACGGTCCAACTGAAAACTCAGTTGCAACGTCCATCTGGCCGGTGTCCGAGGATGCAAGGGCTGGACAACTCATTTCCATTGGACGTCCTGTGCCGAATCATCGGGTATACATGGTGGATGGGCATGGACATTTGGCTCCGGTAGGCGTAGCAGGTGAGCTGTGCGTGTCTGGTCCAGGTCTGGCGCGTGGATATCTGGATCGTCCAGAGCTGACGGCGGAGAAATTTGTAGCGAACCCGTTTGCGGTTGGTGAAGCAGGCTATGAACGAATGTACCGTACGGGTGACTTGGCGAGATGGATGCCAGACGGCAACATCGAATATTTGGGCCGGATTGACCATCAGGTGAAAATCCGGGGCTACCGGATCGAGCTGGGTGAGGTCGAGGCACAAATCTTGAAAGTGGAAGACGTGCAAGAGGTCATCGTACTGGCCCAAGCGGACGAACAGGGGCAAAACCAACTGGTGGCGTACTATGTCGCTGAAAGAGACGTAAGCGCTGGGGAGCTGCGTAGCTTACTGGGTGAGGATCTGCCCAACTATATGGTGCCTTCGTATTTCATCCAGCTGGAGCAGATGCCACTGACACCGAACGGTAAAATCGACCGCAAGGCACTGCCAGCACCGGAGGGCAGCTTGCAAAGCGGAGCGGATTATGTAGAGCCGCGCACAGCACTGGAGCAGACGTTAGTGTCCATTTGGCAGTCTGTATTAGGAGCAAAGAGAGTCGGCATTTTGGATAATTTCTTTGATCTGGGCGGCGATTCGATCAAAGCGATCCAGGTATCGTCCCGCTTGCTGCAAGCGGGCTACAAGCTGGAGATGAAGGATTTGTTCCAATATCCGTCCATTTCACTGCTGAGCAGTCATGTACACAAAGTTAGCCGCACAGCCGATCAGCGGGTGGTCTCGGGAGCAGTTAAATTGACCCCAATACAGCAATGGTTCTTTGGACAATCCTCAGCAGAGCCACATTATTTCAACCAATCGGTGATGCTGTATAGAGCACAAGGATTCGATGAAGCCGCATTGCATCAAACGGTGACCCAGGTGACGGAGCATCATGATGCATTGCGTATGGTCTTCCGTCAGACCGAACAGGGCTATGAAGCGTGGAATCGCGGTGTGAACGAAGGCGAGCTGTACAGTCTGGACGTTGTTGATTTGACAGGCGTCGAAGACACGGCAGAGGTGGCGATGGCGATTGAAACGAAAGCCAATGCCATCCAAAGCTCTATTCGTCTAGATGAAGGACCGCTGGTGAAGCTGGGACTTTTCCGCTGCATGGATGGAGATCATTTACTGATTGCGATCCACCATTTGGTCGTAGACGGGATTTCATGGCGGATTGTGTTTGAGGATTTTGCCACGGGGTATGAGCAGGCCGTGCGGGGAGAAGCGATTCGCTTGCCATATAAAACGGACTCTTTCTCTGCTTGGGCAGAGCAGTTGTCTCAATATGCGAACAGTCCGGCGATCGACAACGAACGCGAATATTGGCAGCATCTTGCCCAAATGGAGGTTGCATCGTTGCCTAAGGATCAAGAGAGAGCGGAGGTACAACATTCTCTAATCAGAGACACTGCGACGGTGAGCGTAGCTTGGAGCGAACAGGAAACCCGGCTACTGCTTCAGGAATCGCATCGTGCGTACAACACCGAGGTCAATGATCTGCTGTTAACTGCACTCGGCACCGCGTTATATAACTGGAGCGGTCAGGAGCGCGTATTGGTCAATCTGGAGGGCCATGGCCGGGAAGCCATTGTTCCAGATATCGACATCACACGTACCGTGGGCTGGTTTACGAGTCAGTATCCAGTACTGCTTGATGTGGATGGGAAGGCAGAAGTAGGGCAGCGAATCAAGCGGGTGAAGGAAGACCTGCGCCATGTACCGCATAAGGGCATTGGCTACGGCATTTTGAAATATATGTCTCAGCATGATGTCCATCCTTCCTTGACCTTGCAGCCTGAAATTAGCTTTAACTATTTGGGACAGTTTGATCAGGACTTGGAAAATGGGGATATTACGCTATCTTCGCATCCAGGTGGAGAGCCGATGAGTGATCATACCGTTCTGGAGCAGCCGCTGAATGTGAACGGCATGATTACAGCAGGCGGGCTGACACTGGACATTCGCTATGACAGTAAGGTATATCAACAGCAAAATGTAGAGAACTTTGCGCAGTTGCTGCAGGAAAGCTTGCAGGAAGTGATCGCGCATTGTGCCTCCCAAGAGCGGAGCGAACTAACCCCAAGCGATGTCTTGTTCAAAGGCTTGTCGTTGGAACAACTGGAGCAATTGACGGAGCAAACGGCTTCTGTGGGCGAACTGGAAAATGTGTATGCTCTTTCGCCGATGCAGAAGGGGATGCTGTTCCATAGTCTGATGGAGCCGGACTCAGGTGCATACTTCCAGCAAGCGTCGTTTGATCAAAAAGGCAGCTTTGATGTTGAAATTTTCCGCAAGAGTCTAGATGTACTGACACAGCGTCATGAAGCACTGCGGACGAATTTCCATCGATTTGAAACAGGACATGGTCCGGAGCCATTGCAAATCGTGTTCCGTCACAAAGATAGCGATCTGTCCTTCAAGGATATACGCGAAATGCAGGAAGCGGAGCAACAGGCGTATATCCAGGCGTTTAAGCAGGAAGACCAAGCTAGAGGTTTTAATCTGGGTACGGATGCACTTATGCGCGTACAGGTATTGCAGACCGATGAAGAAACGTATCACTTGGTCTGGAGCTTCCATCACATTGTCATGGATGGCTGGTGCTTATCGCTTGTTACAGGCGAAGTGTTTGGTACGTACTTTGCGCTGCTGGAGCAGAAGCAGCCGGAGCTTGCTCCTGTTACATCATATGGTCAATATATTGAATGGCTGGAGCGTCAGGATGAACGTGCGGCAAAAGAGTATTGGAGCAGCTATTTGGCGGGCTTTGAACAGCAGACGTTGTTACCTGGATCGGATACCGCATCAAAAGACCAAGTGGCGGACAGCAGGGATCATACTGTATCCACTACAGCAAGTGAAACCAGCGAATATATTTCTGAAAAAATAACGGTAGATCTGGATTCAACGCGGAGCGAAGCCATGTACCGGATTGCAAAGCAGCAGCAGGTCACGATTAATACACTGATGCAGAGCGTGTGGGGCCTTATTTTGCAGAAATATAACAACAATGAGGATGTTGTATTCGGCAGTGTCGTATCTGGACGTCCGACGGATATTGCGGGTGTAGAGCATATGATCGGTCTGTTCATTAATACGATCCCAGTGCGGATTCAAAGTGAACAGAATGCCACGTTTGTGGACATCATGCGCAAAACGCAGGAGCAGGCACTGGCCTCAGGAGCCTATGACAGCTTCCCGCTGTATGAAATTCAGGCATTGACCGAGCAGAAGCAGCATCTGATTAACCACATTATGGTATTTGAGAATTATCCGGTAGAGGAGCAAGTCGAGCAGCTTGGGGAAGTTCGTCCATCCGCTTTTGAAATTACGAATGTGGAGGTTGTCGAGCAAACAAACTATGATCTGGACTTGATTGTGATGCCCGATGAAACCTTCCGCATTATGTTCAGATATAACGCCAATGTATACGATCGGTCTACGATCGAGCGGATGCAGGGACATGTACTGCATGTCATCGAGCAAATCGTGAATAATCCGCATATCCGTGTGAATGAGCTGGAATTGGTGACACCGGAAGAGCAGGCGCAGATCGTTCAGGTCTGGGGGGATACGGCGGCAGCTTATCCGCAGGATCAAACGCTAAGCGCACTGTTCGAGCAGCAGGCAGCGAATACACCGGATCAGGCAGCAGTGTTGTGCGGATCGGAATCGTTGACCTACGCGGAGTTGAATGAGCGCGCGAACCGACTCGCACGCACTTTGCGTGCGGAAGGCGTCGAGCCGGATCAGCCTGTAGGCATACTGGCTCACCGTTCTCTGGACATGATCGTAGGTATTTATGCGATCCTCAAAGCAGGCGGAGCCTACGTGCCAATTGATCCAGAATATCCGGCCGACCGCATCCGCTTCATGCTGGAGGATTCGGGAGCGAAGCTGGTGCTGACGCAATCGCATCTGGCGGAGCAAGCATCCTTGAGCTTCGACGGCCAGGTGCTGGTGCTGGATCGTCATGAGCAGGCGGCTGGCCAAGACATTTACCACGAAGACGGCTCGAATCTGGAGCCACTGGCCGGGCCGCATCATGTCGCCTATGTCATCTATACGTCTGGCTCCACGGGAAAACCGAAGGGCGTTATGGTGGAGCACCATTCCGTTCTGAACCGGATTTTGTGGATGCATGATCGTTACGGCTTGAGTGCGGAAGATACGATCCTGCAAAAGACCGCCTTCACCTTCGACGTGTCGGTGTGGGAGCTGTTCTGGTGGTCGCTGGTCGGCTCGAAGGTGAGCTTGCTGTCGGTAGGCGGGGAAAAGAACCCGGAAGACATCGTGGACACGATTGCCCGCGATGGAGTGAGCACGATGCACTTTGTACCTGCCATGCTGCATGCGTTCCTGGAGTATGTGGAGCAGCAGCCACGGGAAGTGATGCAAGCGAAACTGGCAACGCTGCGCCATGTCTTTGCCAGTGGTGAAGCCTTGCCGCCACAGCATGTGGCCCGGTTCCAGCGGCTCGTGTCGAGCCTGACCGGAGCGAAGCTGATCAACCTGTACGGTCCAACCGAAGCGACGGTGGACGTATCGTACTTTGATTGCGAGCCGACGGAAGAATATGCAGTCATTCCGATCGGAAAACCGATTCAAAACATTCGCCTGTACATCGTGAAGGAAGGCACGGAGCAATTGCAGCCGATTGGGGTTGCAGGGGAGTTGTGCATCGGTGGTGTCGGTGTGGCACGTGGGTATCTGAACCGTCCGGAGCTGACGGCCGAGAAATTCGTAGCCGACCCGTTTGCCGGCGGGGAAGCAGGCTATGAACGGATGTACCGCACTGGCGATTTGGCAAGATGGATGCCGGACGGAAACATTGAATATCTGGGCCGGATCGACCATCAGGTGAAGATCCGCGGTTACCGGATTGAGCTGGGCGAGGTCGAAACGCAGCTGCTCCAAGTAGCGTCCGTGCGAGAAGCGGTTGTCATGGCGCGTGCAGACGAAACGGGACAAAAACACATGGTGGCGTACTATGTCGCCGGGCAAGAGCTAGGAGCCAGCGAGCTGAGAAGTGAGCTGGGCCGAGAGCTGCCAAGCTATATGGTGCCGTCCTACTTTGTACAACTGGAGCAAATGCCGCTGAGTCCCAATGGCAAAATTGACCGTAAGGCCCTGCCAGCACCGGAAGGCAGCCTGCAAAGCGGAGCCGATTATGTCGCACCGCGGACGTGGGTGGAAGTGAAACTGGCACACATTTGGCAGGAGGTGCTGGGCCTCACGCAGGTCGGTGTGAAGGAAAACTTCTTCGAGATTGGCGGACACTCGCTGCGGGCGACGACACTGGCCTCGAAGATTCACAAGGAGTTGAACAAGCCGCTTCCCCTGCGCAGTATTTTTGAAGCACCCACGATTGAACAACTGGCAGCCGTTCTGGAAGGTCTGGATCAAGTGGTGTACGCGTCCATTCCGGTAACAGAAGAACGCAGCTTCTACCCGTTATCTTCAGCACAAAAACGACTGTATGTACTGCATCAGTTTGATCCAAGTGATGTGAACTACAACATGCCGTCAGTGCTGCAAGTGAGCGGTCCGCTGGATGTGAAACGAGTAGAAGACGTGTTCCGTCAACTAATTGATCGTCATGCAACCTTGCGTACCCGCTTTGAGCTGGTAGACAATGAGCCGATGCAATGGATTGAGGATACCGTGCCATTCGAGGTGGAATATACGAAGGTACAGGTAGAGAGTACGACTACGGCTACGTACACGAGGATTAGCGAGGAAGCACAAGAACGGGTACGGCAGTTTATCCGTCCGTTTGATCTAAAAGCTGCACCGCTGCTGCGGGTAGGCTTGGTGGATCTGGGTGTCCAAGGAGTAGAGCAAGAATCCCAGCATCTACTCATGCTCGACATGCACCATATCGTTTCGGATGGCGTGTCGATGGAGGTACTGACCGATGAGTTTGTCCGCTTGTATGGCGGTGAAGAACTGTCGCCATTGCGGATTCAGTACAAAGACTATGCCGTATGGCAGCAAAGCGAAACCCATCAGGAGTGGATGCAGCGTCAGGAAGCGTACTGGCTGGGCACCTTCCGGGGCGGAGTGCCTGTACTGGATCTGTCAACCGACTTTGCCCGTCCGGCGGTGCAGAGTACGGCAGGGGATACGATCGAATTTGCATTGGAGCGTGAGGTTAGTGAACGCCTGAAAGAACTGGCTTCGCAAACAGGCGCTACCCTATACATGGTGCTGCTGGCGGCGTACACTACGCTCTTGCACAAATACACGGGCCAAGAGGACATTGTCGTCGGCACGCCGATTGCAGGACGACCGCATGCGGAGCTCAGTAATCTGGTGGGTGTCTTCATTAACACGCTGGCGATTCGCAATTATCCGTCCAGCGACAAAACGTTTCTGGATTATCTGCAAGAGGTGAAGGAGCATGCGCTCAGTGCTTATGAGCATCAGGACTATCCTTTTGAAGAACTGGTTGAACAGCTGAATTTGACGAGAGATACGAGCCGAAATGCGCTGTTTGACACGATGTTTGAGTTGAAAACCTTGGAGCAACAGGAGTTACTGCTGGAAGGTTTGACCTTGAGCTCCTATCCACTGGAAAATCATACGGCCAAGTTTGATCTGACTTTAGATGCAGTGGAGCAGCCAGAAGGCATTCTGTGCAGTCTGGAATACAGCACGGCGCTGTACAAGCCTGAGACCATTGCGCGATTGGCACAGCATTTTACCGAACTCGTACGTGCAATTACACTGCATCCGCAGCAGCCGCTGGCAGTTTTGGATATGGTACCTGCCGAGGAAAAAGCACAGATCATCTATGGATTTGGAGATGTAGGAGTATCGGATGTTGCTGCTGAAGCAGGAGCCTTATTCCATACCTTTGTGGAAGAACAGGCACAGCTTGTGCCGGATCACGTGGCAGTGGTGTACGAAGAGGAGCAGCTCACTTACCGCAAACTGAACGAGCGCGCGAACCAATTGGCGCGGAGATTGCGGAATGAAGGCGTTGGACGCGAGTCGATTGTCGGCATTTTGAGTGAACGCTCGGTAGACATGCTGGTCGGCGTACTGGCGGTGTGGAAGGCGGGAGGCGCCTATGTGCCGCTGGATGCAGACTATCCGTCTGAACGGATTCGTTTCATGCTGGAGGACAGTGGTGCGACGGTATTGTTGACCCAAATCGGCTTACAGGAGCAAGCACAGATATGGCTTGGGGAAAGCCGACAGGCCTTGGCCGGAGGGCAGACTGAGGGTGAGTTGGAAACAGCGGCTGGTGCTGAAACGATGGAAAGAGACAGCCTAAATGAAAACTTAGGCTCAAAATCAGATTCGAAGTCTGACAGCGAAGCAGCAGCCGAACCGGCAACAGGGCTGCGTCTGCATACCGTATTGGCATTGGACGATGAGTCACTGTACACCGGAGATACGACAGACGTCGATCACATCAACGAACCGCACGATTTGGCGTATGTGATCTATACATCCGGGACAACCGGACGGCCGAAGGGCGTCATGATCGAGCATCGCAGCCTGGTGAATACGGCTACGGCGTATCGCCGGGATTATCGCCTGAACCAATTCCCAGTCCGACTGCTACAGCTGGCGAGCTTCTCGTTCGACGTATTCGTCGGGGATATCGCGCGGACGCTCTATAACGGCGGCACGATGGTCATTTGTCCGAAAGACGACCGGATTGATTTTAGCCGTTTGTATGACTGGATTCGCGATGTCCAGATTACCGTGTTCGAATCGACTCCGGCCCTGATCGTACCGTTTATGCAGCATGTGCATGAACAGGGGCTGGACATGAGCAGTCTGGAGCTGCTGATCACGAGCTCGGATAGTTGCAGCGTGACGGACTACCGAGTGCTGCAAGAGCGGTTTGGTGCGGATATCCGCATTATGAACAGCTACGGCGTCACCGAAGCGGCGATTGACTCCAGCTTCTACGACGAAGAGCTGTCGAAGCTGCCAAGCAGCGGCCATGTGCCGATTGGTCAGGCGTGGCTGAACGCACGCTTCTACATTGTGGACAGCCAGCTGAATCCGGTGCCGATCGGCGTACTGGGTGAGCTGTGCATTGGCGGAGCCGGGGTGGCACGAGGCTACCTGAATCGTGCAGACCTGACAGCCGAGAAATTCGTAGCGAATCCGTATGTACCAGGTGAACGGTTGTACCGTACAGGCGATTTGGCGCGATGGATGCCGGACGGCAATGTAGACTTTATCGGCCGGATGGATGATCAAGTCAAAATCCGGGGCTTCCGGATTGAACTGGGCGAGGTGGAAGCGCAGCTGCTGACCGTGGACGGCATTCAGAAAGCCATCGTCACCGTCTGGGAAAACGAAGACGGAGACAAGGATCTGTGTGCGTATGTCGTAGCCTCGGAGGCGCTGAATTTGCCGGATCTGCGCAGCACACTCCAGCCCAAACTGCCGGGCTATATGATCCCGACCTATGTCGTACAACTGGATCGTTTCCCGCTGACACCGAACGGAAAAATTGACCGCAAAGCGTTGCCTGCGCCAGAAGCGCGCCTCGAAGGAGGCACGGCGTACGTGGCACCGCGCACACCGCTGGAAGAGCAGTTGGTACGTATTTGGCAAAGCGTTCTGAATCATCATCAAATAGGCATCCAGGATAACTTCTTTGAAGTCGGAGGACATTCTTTGCGCGCGACAACACTGATGGCGAAAATCCATCAGGAGCTGAATTACAAGCTGGCGCTGCGAGATATTTTCCAATATCCGACGATTGAGCAACTGGTGCAGGTGATGGGTGAAGATCAGACCCAGCAAACGTATGTATCTATTCCTGTGGCGGAGGAGCGTGAATATTATCCTGTTTCCTCGGCGCAAAAACGGATGTACGTGCTGAGTCACCTGGAAGGTGGAGAGGTTAGCTACAACATGCCAGGAGCGTTGATTATCGAAGGTTCCTTGGATAAAATGCGACTGGAACAAGCCTTCCGCCAGCTGATTGCCCGTCATGAAGCCCTGCGAACCCGATTCGAGATGGTGGATGGTGAGGTGATTCAACGGATTGAATCGGGCGTCGCATTCAGCGTGGAGCATGTGCAGGCAAGCGAAGAAGAGACCCAGCAGTATGCCCAAGACTTTGTACGCGCATTTGATCTCGCACAAGCACCATTGCTGCGGGTTCAGCTGGTGGAAACCGGACCGGAGCGTCACGTCATGCTCTATGACATGCACCATATTATTTCGGATGGCGTCACGGAAGGAATTATCGTGCAGGAGTTCTCTCAATTGTATGAAGGCAAGGAACTGCCGCCACTCCGTATTCAGTACAAGGACTATGCGGTTTGGCAGCATGCCGATATGCAAAGTGAGCGTCTTCGTGAGCAGGAAAGCTACTGGCTGAACACGATGGCTGGTGACATTCCGGTGCTGGATATGCCTACGGATTTTGCAAGACCAGCCGTACAGCGTCTGGAAGGAGCGCGATTGGAATTTGCGATCAGCCTGGAGGACAGCGAACAGTTGAAACAGCTGGCCGCGCAAACCGGCTCCACCTTGTACATGGTATTGCTGGCCGCGTATAGCACGCTTTTGCATAAATATTCGGGACAGGAAGACATTATCGTCGGCACGCCGATTGCCGGAAGACCACATGCGGAACTGGAGAGCTTGGTAGGCGTATTCCTCAACACGCTGGCAATCCGCAATTATCCGTCTGGTGACAAAACGTTCCTAGACTACTTGCAAGAGGTCAAAGAGCATGCGCTCAGTGCTTACGAACATCAGGAATATCCTTTTGAAGAGCTGGTTGAAAAGCTGAATTTAACGCGGGATACGAGCCGGAATGCGCTGTTTGACACCATGTTTGAATTGAAAACATTTGAACAGCAGGAGTTCGAGCTGGAGGGACTGACCTTTAAGACGTATCCGACGGACAATCATACGGCCAAATTTGATCTGACCTTGGATGCCGTGGAGCAGCCGGAAGGCATTCTGTGCAGTCTGGAATACAGCACGGCGCTGTACAAGCCTGAGACCATCGCGCGATTGGCACAGCATTTTACCGAACTTGTTCGTGCCATTACCCTTCATCCGCAGCAGCCACTGGCAGCTTTGGATATGGTAACTGTCGAGGAGAAGGCACAAATCATCTACGGTTTTGGAGATGTGGGAGTATCGGATGTTACTGCTGAAGCAGGAGGCTTATTCCATACTTATGTGGAAGAACAGACCCAGCTTATACCAGATCATGTGGCGGTGGTGTACGAGGAACAACAACTGACGTACCGCACACTGAACGAGCGTGCGAACCAATTAGCCCGTAGATTGCGAAATGAAGGCATTGGCCGTGAATCGATTGTTGGCATCTTGAGTGAACGCTCGGTCGACATGCTGGTCGGCGTATTGGCGGTATGGAAAGCCGGAGGTGCATATGTACCGCTGGATGCAGACTATCCGTCTGAACGCATCCGCTTCATGCTGGAGGACAGTGGTGCTACGGTACTGTTGACCCAAACGGGCTTACAGGAGCGCGCGCAGGTCTGGCTGGATGAAAGCGAAGCAGTATCCGAACCCGCAACGGGACTGTGTCTGCATACTGTACTGGCGCTGGACGATGAGTCGCTGTACACCGGGGATGCCACGGACGTTGAACCTATTAATGAACCGAAGGATCTGGCGTATGTGATCTACACGTCGGGAACAACGGGACGTCCGAAGGGCGTCATGATCGAGCATCGCAGCTTGGTGAATACCGCCGCGGCGTATCGTCGGGATTATCGCCTGAACCAGTTCCCGGTACGTTTGCTGCAGCTGGCAAGCTTCTCCTTCGACGTGTTCGTCGGCGATATCGCCCGGACGCTCTATAACGGCGGAACGATGGTTATCTGTCCGAAAGACGACCGGATTGACCCGAGCCGTCTGTATGGCTGGATTCGTGACTACCAGATTACCGTGTTCGAATCGACTCCAGCCCTGATCGTACCGTTCATGCAGCATGTATATGAGCAGGGACTGGACATGAGCAGTTTGGAATTGCTGATTACCAGCTCGGATAGCTGCAGCGTGACGGATTATCGGGTGTTGCAAGAACGATTTGGCGCAGATATTCGCATTATGAACAGCTATGGTGTTACGGAAGCGGCGATCGACTCCAGCTTCTACGACGAAGAACTGTCGAAGCTGCCAAGCAGCGGTAATGTGCCGATTGGACAGGCATGGCTGAACGCACGCTTCTACATCGTGGACAGCCAGCTGAATCCGGTGCCGATCGGCGTACTGGGTGAGCTGTGCATTGGCGGAGCTGGGGTAGCACGAGGCTACCTGAACCGTGCGGACCTGACGGCCGAGAAATTCGTAGCCAATCCGTTCGTGCCAGGTGAACGATTATACCGCACAGGTGACTTGGCGCGATGGATGCCGGACGGCAATGTGGACTTTATCGGCCGGATGGACTATCAAGTGAAAATCCGGGGCTATCGGATCGAGCTGGGCGAGATCGAAACGGCGATCCAGCGGGTGCCGGGTGTACGTCAAGCGGTAGTCATCGACCGGACGGATGAGCGTGGACACAAGTACTTGTGCGGATACATCACAGGAGAAGCTGAGCTGCGGATCGAGGAGGTACAGGCCGAACTGGAAGCCGGACTGCCAGCGCACATGGTGCCTGCACGTTTGATGCGACTGGAGACGATCCCGCTGACCAGCAACGGTAAAATCGACCGTAAGGCCTTGCCGGAACCGGAAGGAAGCATCCATACGGGTGCAGCCTATGTGGCACCGCGTACCACGGTGGAGCAAGTACTGGCTGCGGTATGGGCCGGGGTGCTCGGCGTGGAAGCGGTAGGTGCGCAGGATAACTTCTTTGAGCTGGGTGGCGATTCGATTAAGGCCTTGCAAGTATCCTCCCGATTGCTGCAAGCAGGTTATCGACTGGAGATGAAAGACCTGTTCAGTCATCCAACCGTGTCCGCCTTGGCACTGAAAGTTCAATCGGTGACCCGATTGGCGGATCAAAGCGAAGTGGTGGGCGCTGTGAAGCTGACACCTGTTCAACACTGGTTCTTTGAGCAAAACCTGACGGATGCTCATCATCATAACCAGTCCATCATGCTGCATAGCAAGGATGGTTTTGATGAACCGGCCCTGCGCACGGCGATGGATCAAATCGTTAGCCATCACGACACACTGCGGATCGTTTTCCGTCCTACGGAGCACGGATATGAAGCCTGGAATCGCGCAATTGGGGAGGGCGAGCTGTATACGCTGGAACGTATAGACCTCAGCCATGAGACTGAGGTGTCAGCGGCGATCGAGGCTAAAGTGAATGAAATTCAGGCGGGTATTCAGTTAAGCGAAGGACCGCTGGTGAAACTGGGGCTGTTCCATTGCCCAGATGGTGATCATTTGCTGATGGCGATTCATCACTTGGTGGTGGATACCGTATCTTGGCGCATTTTGTTCGAGGATATTACAACCGCCTACGAGCAGGCATTGAACGGACAAACGGCTCGCCTTCCGCACAAAACGGATTCGTTCCGCACCTGGGCGGATGGGCAGTCTCAATATGCGAATAGTCCGGCCATGGCAGCAGAACTTGCATTCTGGAAGGAAATGGAACATGGCGTATATCAGCCGCTTCCAAAAGACGAGTCCCCTTCTCATTCCTTGAATAGGGACAGCGAGAACATGACAGTTACGTGGACAGCTCAGGAAACGGAGCAGTTGTTAAAACAGGCGCATCGTGCCTACAACACGGAGATGAATGATTTGCTGCTTACCGCATTGGGACTGACGATTCATCGCTGGGCGGGCCTGGAACGAGTGCTCGTGAGCCTGGAAGGCCATGGGCGGGAATCCATTCTGCCAGAACTGGATATTACGCGCACCGTGGGCTGGTTTACGACCCAATTCCCAGTTGTGCTGGATATGAGCGTGGGGCAAGACCTTTCACAGCGCATCAAACAGGTGAAAGAAGGACTACGCCGCATTCCGCAAAAGGGCATTGGCTACGGGATGTTGAGATACCTGTCCGCAGCCCGTGAGCAAGAGCGTTTTGTAACCGAACCTGAAATCAGCTTTAACTATTTAGGACAATTTGACCAAGATATGCAAAATCAATCTATTGGCGTATCTCCTTACGCTAGTGGTGCAGAGCTTAGCGCCCATGCAGCCAGATCGCACACGCTGGATATGAACGGACTGATTTCGGAAGGTAAGCTGCAATTGACAATCAGCTACAGCAAGCAGGAATATCGTCGTGAAACGATGGAGCAGTTAGCTGAACAGTTCAAAATCAGTTTGCAGGAAATCATTACGCATTGCACAGGCCGCAAACAGCAAGAACTGACGCCAAGCGATGTCATGCTTAAACATGTAACGATGGCCGAGCTGGATCAATTGGTAGAACGGACTCGTGACATCGGGGAACTGGAAAATGTCTATGCGTTGACGCCGATGCAAAAAGGCATGCTGTTTCATAGTCTGATGGATGCAGCGTCAGGAGCTTATTTTGAACAAACGACCTTTGATTTGCACGGACGCTTCCAAGCGGATATTTTCCAAGATAGCTTGAATCATTTGGCGCAGCGGCATGAGATCTTTAGAGCTAATTTCATCAGCGGTTGGCAGGATGAGCCTGTGCAGGTGATTTTCCGCCGCAAGGAGGTTGGTTTCAGATGCGAAGATTTGCGTCATCTGGATGAGCAGGAACGTGACGCGTATGTGAAGGAATTTATTCGCCAGGACAAGGCAGCCGGATTCGATTTGTCCCGGGATGCGTTGATGCGCGTGGCGATTTTACGAACAGGTGATGAGGATTATTATTTTGTGTGGAGCTCTCATCACATCTTGATGGATGGCTGGTGTGTGGCTTTAGTCACGGATGAGGTGTTTGAGGCTTATTTTGCAGCCGTGGAGCATAGACAGCCGAAGCTTGCCCCCGTGACTCCATACAGTCAGTATATTGAGTGGCTTGAAGCACAGGATGAAGAAGCAGCAGCTTCCTACTGGAAGGATTATTTGCTCGGCTATGATCAGCAAACTTCGATTCCGACCGGAAAAGTAGGCGTGAAAGTGGACGATGCCCAATTTGAGCATATCCTGTGTGATCTGGGCAAGGATTTGACTGGACGTATGGAAATGGTGGCCAAGCAGCACCACGTGACCCCGAATACATTGCTGCAAACAGCTTGGGGCTTGCTGCTCCAAAAGTACAACGGTAGTGATGACGCTGTTTTTGGTGGTGTAGTGTCGGGTCGTCCAGCGGATATTTCGGGGATCGAAAACATGGTGGGCTTGTTCATTAACACCATTCCAATACGTATCCGCAGTGGGGCTGAGGACACCTTTGCCGACCTGATCAGAACGAATCAGCAGCAGGCGCTGACTTCTCAAGATTATGAAACGTATCCGCTGTATGAAATTCAAGCCTTGACCGAGCAAAAGCAAGACCTGATCAACCACATTATCGTGTTTGAAAACTATCCGGTGGAGGAGCAGGTCGAGCAACTTGGGGAAGGTGCAGCGTCGGATTTTGAAATTCGCAATGCCGGCATGATTGAACAAACCAACTATGATTTCAATCTGGTCGTTATGCCGCAGGAAGCGATGAAAATCCGATTTGAATACAATGCGAAGTTATATGATCGGGAAGCCGTTGAACGGACTCAGGGCCATCTGATACAGCTGTTGGAGCAGGTGGTAGCGAAGCCGGACATTCGGGTGCAGGAGCTGGATATGGTAAGTGAGCAGGAGCGTGAGCAAATTCTCACCGTATGGGGCAATACAGCTGCTGAGTATCCAAGCGAGCAAACGATTCATGGCTTGTTCGAGACACAAACGGCGCAGACACCGGAACAGCCAGCGTTGTTCTTTGAAGGAGAGCAGCTGACCTATCGCGAGCTGAATGAACGTGCGAATCGTCTGGCGCGCACCTTGCGTAGTCAAGGCGTGACGAAGGATCGACTGGTGGGTCTGATGACCGAGCGTTCGGTGGACATGATCGTGGGCATCTTCGGGATTTTAAAAGCCGGGGGCGCATATGTACCCATCGATCCGACCTATCCAGAGGAGCGTATCCGCTACATGCTGGACGACTCGGGTGCGAAGCTGTTGTTAACGCAAAACCATCTGGTTGATAAAGTGGCTTTCGACGGTAGCGTGCTGGTGCTGAATGGGGCACAGGGTGTGTATCACGAGGATGGTTCCAATCTGGAGCCGTTGTCTGGTCCGAACGATCTGGCCTATGTCATTTATACGTCAGGTACGACGGGGCAGCCGAAGGGTGTTATGTTGGAGCATCGCGGTCTATGCAATCTGAAAACGTATTTTGATCAGACGCTCAAGATCCGCACGTCGGATCATACGTTGCTGTTTGCTAGCTATTCGTTTGATGCGGCTTGCTGGGAAATCTTCCAGGCGCTGTTCTGCGGAGCCACGTTGTATGTACCAACGTCAGAGACGATTTTGGACTATGAGAGATTCGAACATTATATGACAGAACATCAGATTACGGTGGCGACGTTACCACCGACCTATGCGGTGTATCTGGAGCCGGAGCGGATGCCATACCTGCGTGTTCTGTTCACTGCGGGTTCAGCATCCTCAACAGAATTGGTATACAAGTGGAAGGATCAGGTGGCGTACTACAACGGCTACGGTCCAACCGAAAACTCGGTGGCGACGTCCGTCTGGCCGGTATCCGAGGACGAGAGAGCAGGACAACTCATTTCCATCGGACGCCCTATACCGAATCATCGGGTGTACATGGTGGATGTGCATGGACATTTGGCTCCGGTAGGCGTAGCGGGTGAACTGTGCGTGTCCGGTCCGGGTCTGGCCCGTGGTTATCTGGATCGCCCAGAGCTGACGGCTGAGAAATTTATACCAAATCCGTTTGCAGCTGGTGAAGCCGGCTACGAACGAATGTACCGTACGGGTGACTTGGCCAGATGGATGCCAGACGGCAACATTGAATATTTGGGCCGGATCGACCATCAGGTGAAAATCCGGGGTTACCGGATCGAGCTGGGCGAAGTCGAGGCACAAATTTTGAAAGTGGAGGATGTACAAGAGGTCATCGTACTGGCCCAGGCGGACGAACAGGGGCAAAACCAATTGGTGGCGTACTATGTTGCTGAAAGGGAAGTGAGCGCTGGTGAGCTGCGCAGCTTACTGGGCGAGGAGCTTCCAAACTACATGGTGCCTTCGTATTTGGTACAGCTGGAGCAGATGCCGTTGACACCGAACGGTAAAATCGACCGCAAGGCACTGCCAACACCGGAAGGCAACCTGCAAAGCGGAGCTGATTATGTCGCACCACGGACGTGGGTAGAAGTGAAGCTGGCGCAAATTTGGCAGGATGTGCTGGGTCTGGCGCAGGTCGGTGTGAAGGAAAACTTCTTCGAGATTGGCGGACACTCGCTGCGGGCGACGACGCTGGCCTCGAAAATTCACAAGGAGCTGAACAAGCCGCTTCCACTGCGCAGTATTTTTGAAGCGCCAACGATTGAACAACTGGCAACGGTCATGGAAGGTTTGGATCAAGTGGCGTATGCGTCCATTCCGGTAACGGAAGAACGCAGCTTCTACCCGCTTTCCTCGGCGCAAAAACGACTGTTTGTGCTGCATCAGTTCGACCCGAATGATGTGAACTACAACATGCCGTCAGTGCTGCAAGTGAGTGGTCCGCTGGACGTGAAGCGAGTGGAGGACGTGTTCCGTCAACTGGTCGCCCGCCATGCGACCTTGCGCACTCGCTTTGAGCTGGTGGACGGTGAGCCGATGCAGTGGATCGAGGATACTGTACCATTTGTGGTGGAATATACGAAGGTACAGGCCGAAGATAGGACTGCGCATACAGACATGGCCGCAGATATGGTAGTCAGCCCAGAAACGCAGGCATTGGTACGCCGCTTTGTCCGTCCGTTCGATCTGCAAGCTGCTCCGTTGCTGCGGGTAGGCTTGGTAGATTTGGGCGTACAAGGAACCGAGCAGGAATCGCAGCATTTACTCATGCTCGATATGCACCACATCGTCTCGGATGGCGTGTCCATGGGAGTACTGACCGATGAATTTGTCCGCTTATATGACGGTGAAGAGATTTCGCCATTGCGTATACAGTACAAGGATTATGCGGTATGGCAGCAAAGCGAAGCCCATCAAGAGTGGATGCAACGTCAGGAAGCGTACTGGCTCGACACCTTCCGGGGTGAACTGCCTGTATTGGATCTACCGACAGACTTTGCCCGTCCGTCCGTACGAAGTACGGCAGGCGATACGGTGGTGTTCGGGCTGGAGCGCGAAGCTAGCGAACGCCTGAAGGAACTGGCGGCGCACACAGGCTCCACGCTGTATATGGTGCTGCTGGCGGCGTACACCGCGCTCTTACACCAATACAGCGGGCAAGAGGACATCGTAGTCGGCACACCGATTGCCGGACGACCGCATGCCGATCTGGAGCCGATGATTGGGATGTTCGTCGGAACGCTGGCATTGCGAAACTATCCGACAGCGGAACATACCTTCCGCAGCTACGTGGAAGAAGTGAAAGTTTGTGCACTGCAAGCCTATGAACATCAGGACTACCCATTTGAGGAGCTGGTGGAAAAGCTAAATGTGAAGCGGGATATGAGCCACCATCCGCTGTTCGATACGATGTTTACCCTGCAAACCACTGAGGAAGGCGAACTGCAACTGGCAGATCTGAGCTTCCGTCCATACGGCTTGGAACAAACGCCAGCGAAGTTTGATTTGACGCTGGAAGCCAGAGAGGAAGAGGCGGGTATCCAGTTCGGATTGCAGTATGCAACTGCGTTGTACGAGCGTGAAACGGTAGAACGGATGACGCGTCACTTTGTTCGCTTGGCCAAAGCTGTGGCGGTGAACCCGGATGCGAAGCTGGGTGAGCTGGAGTTGATTACAACAGAAGAAACCGAGCAGATTCTGAAGGTATTCAATGATCCGAATGCGCATAGCGTGCTTGGAGCATTACAAGGCCATTCGCTCAGCGAACGCTTTGAAGAGCAAGCGAAGCGCAACCCTGAGCGGATAGCCGTTGTGTCTGGGGCCACCGCGCTGACCTACACTGAGCTAAATGAGCGTGCGAACCAATTGGCTCGTGTGTTACGAGCGGAAGGGGTCGAAGCAGATCAACCGGTTGGCGTATTGCTGGAACGTTCTGCGGATATTCTGGTGAGCATTCTGGGGGTACTGAAGGCCGGAGGCGCGTATGTGCCGATGGATACGATGTATCCACAGGAGCGCATCGACTACATGCTCCAAGACAGTGGGGCCAAGGTCGTGATTACAAGTAGAGTTGCCAACCTGTCGCTCAGCTTGCCATCCACAGTTCGAGCTGTAGTCTTGGATGACGAGGACGTTCAAGCTCAACTGGGAGCACAGGATGCGAGCAACCTGATCCCTGTCGCCGGCCCGCATAACCTGGCCTATATGATTTACACGTCAGGCACCACCGGTCAGCCGAAAGGGGTCATGATCGAGCAGGGCAGTGTTAGCAATCTGGTAGATGCTTTATGGAAACGAGTATACAGCCGTTACGAACAGCCGCTTCATGTCGCATGGCTGTCAGCATTTGTATTTGATGCTTCGGTGAAGCAAATCTTTGCCAGCTTGCTGTTAGGCCACACTCTGCATGTGGTGTCCCGTGACGTCAGCCTGAGCGGAGAGCATTTGATCGCCTACTACCGCACGCACCGGATTGATCTGTCGGACGGCACACCTGCGCATCTGCATATTTTGAACGAAAGCGTCAGTGTGACGGAAGCGCCGGAAGTGAAGCATTACCTGATTGGTGGCGAAGCATTATCCGTGCAGCTGGTACAAGTGTTCCTGCACAAGTGGTCCGGGTATCGTCCGGTGATTACGAACGTGTACGGTCCGACCGAAACGACGGTAGATGCGACCGCTTATACGATTGAAGATGTGGAGTCCCTGAACGCACTGCTGGAAAAAGGGGAGCATACGGTATCCATCGGAACGCCGATCGCGAACCAGTCGGTGTACATCTTGAACAGCCAGCAACAGCTGGTGCCGATCGGTATCGCAGGTGAGCTTTATATCGGGGGTGCAGGTGTCGGACGAGGATACCTGAACCTGCCGGAGCTGACGGCAGAGAAGTTCGTCCTGAATCCGTTTGCTGATGCGGCAGCAACCGATCCAGCGGACAGCACTCACGCAAACCGGATGTACCGCACGGGCGACTTGGCACGGTGGATGCCAGACGGCAGTATTGAGTATTTGGGCCGGATCGACCACCAGGTGAAAATCCGGGGTTACCGGATCGAGCTGGGCGAGGTGGAGGCGCAGCTGCTGACCGTGGACGGCATTCAGAAAGCCATCGTCACAGCATGGGAAAACGAAGACGGACACAAGGACCTGTGTGCCTACATCATAGCTTCATCGTCCCTGAGTTTGCCGGAGCTGCGTAATGCGCTGCAGCCGAAGCTGCCGGATTACATGATCCCGACGTATGTGGTACAACTGGATCGTTTCCCGCTGACACCGAACGGGAAAATCGACCGCAAGGCGTTGCCGGCACCGGAAGCACGTCTCGAAGGAGGCCTGGAGTACGTTGCACCGCGGACGCCGCTGGAAGCCAAGCTAGCCCAAATCTGGCAGGATGTCTTGAAGCTGTCCAGCGTAGGAGTCACCGACTCATTCTTTGACGTGGGTGGGCACTCCCTGCGGGCAACGACGCTGGTGGCCAAAATCCATCAGGAACTGGACAGCCGGATTACACTGCGTGAGGTGTTCCAACACTTTACGATTGAGCAGCAAGCCCAGCTCATCGCAACGCACGGCACAGACACCTATACGGTGATTCCTGCGGCGGCGCAACAGGCATACTACCCGGTTTCCTCGGCTCAAAAAAGACTGTACATTTTGAGCCATCTGGAAGGTGGGGATCTCAGCTACAATATGCCGGGTGTACTAACCGTGGAGGGACCGCTTCAGGCCGATCGGCTGGAGGATGCGTTCCGTCAGTTAATAGCTCGTCATGAAACGCTGCGGACTTCCTTTGAAATGCTGGAAGGCGAGGTCGTACAGCGGGTGTACGATCAAGTGGAGTTTGCAGTAGAGCACCTGCAAGCCAGGGAGTCCGAAGCCGATGCCTATATCGAGTCCTTTGTACGCAGCTTTGACCTTCGCCAGGCACCACTGCTGCGTGTCCGTCTTATTCAAACCGGACCAGAGCGCCATCTCCTGATGTACGACATGCACCATATTATTTCAGACGGTGTATCGTCGAACAATATCGTGCAGGAGTTGGTACAACTGTACGAAGGACAGGCATTGGAGCCGCTGCAAATTCAGTACAAAGACTACGCCGTGTGGCAGCAGCAGGAGATGCAGCGTGAATCATACCAACGCCGGGAACACTTCTGGCTGGAGCATTTAGCTGGAGAGTTGCCGGTACTGAATTTGCCAATTGCTTATCCTAGACCTGCTGTTCGCAGCTTCGAAGGTGCGATGTATGAATTTACAGTGGACGCGAATGTATCCGAGCAACTGCACCGAATTGCGACACAAACCGGAAGTACACTGTACATGGTGCTGTTGAGCGCCTACACCGTTCTGCTGTCCAAATACAGCGGTCAGGACGATTTGATCATCGGTACGCCAGTAGCAGGCCGCTTGTTGCCTGAGCTGGAGCCACTGATCGGAATGTTCGTCAATACGCTAGCCATCCGGCATCAGCCGAAGGGCAACCAAACGTTCCACAGCTACTTGCAGGAAGCCAGAGATCGTACGCTGCAAGCCTTTGAGCATCAGGATTATCCACTGGAAGAGTTGGTGGAAAAGCTGGATGTAGCACGGGATGCAAGCCGTAACCCGTTGTTTGACACCATGTTTGTACTGCAAAATACAGAGTCGCAGGAAACGAAGCTAGAAACGCTGTCCTTCAGTCCATATGTTCAGGAGCACAGCATCTCCAAATTCGATTTGACCTTGTCTATGAGTGATGAAGACGGGGAAATCAAGGGTTCGTTTGAATATTGCACGAAGCTGTTTGGGGCCGACGCTATTGAGAGATTAACCAGAGATTTGATAGCGATCCTGTCCCAGATTGGAATCGATCCAGATTTGCTGTTAGGCGATATTCAGGTTAACTCGGACGAGCGGCCGGAAGGCTTCTCACCGGATTCCATCGACTTTGTTTTTTAAATCCGTTTTCTAAAATGCAATGAGTTCACTTTGCGTGTGCAGAGGGCGGCGGCTTGTCCGACTGCCCTTGCCTGCAAAGTATTCTTTTTCTGACACAACGCTCATGTACGTAACAACGCACCATCCAACCGGGGAACAGGCCCCGAGAAGCAGGAGGGATGTCATTGAAAGCCTTATTTGAGAAGGAAAAAAATTACTGGAGTCATAAACTGGAATCTGAGGATCATACCATCTGCCTACCATACACTAACCATGTGTCCAGAAGTACAACTGTAACGAGTTTAAATTCCCATATGTACACGCTCACATTTCCAACTGAAATTTCCCAAAGAATATCATCTATAACAGGTGGCGCTCCATGGGCCGTGTTTATGGTCCTGCTTGCTGGAGTAGAGAGCTTATTGCATAAATACACAGGTGAGGAACGTGTGCTGCTGGGCATTCCGGTAGCCAAGTCTAGCAACGGTGCTACAAAGCCGATCAACCATCTACTTTTATTGAAAAATACGCTGGATTCCAGCACAACCTTCAAAGCCTTGCTGTCTCAAATCAAAACCTCTGTCGGCGAAGCTATTGAACATCAAAACATTCCTTTTTGGAACTATTCTGAATTACTTGACATTCAACGTGATGAGGATGGAAAGCCTCTTATTCACACCACAGTATCCTTGCGAAATATTCATATTTCTGATTTTTTGGATCACGTACAATCTGAACTAGATTTCCAGTTTCAATGGGAACATGAAGCGGTTTCCCTAAACGTAAAGTATAGTAGCGACCGTTATAGCGAGACGACGATTGAGCACTTTGTTGAGCAGCTTCTGCGGCTGTACACTATTGTTTTGCAGCAGCCAGAGTTGGCGATTTCCACAGCACAAGTGCTGTCAGAGCAAGAAATAGAGCAGCTGCTCCATACCTTCAACGATACAAATGTGGATTATCCACGTCATGCGTCTATTCATGAATTGTTCGAGAAACAGGCGAAGCAGACACCACAGCAGGTGGCGGTAGTGTATGGGCAAGATAGCCTAACCTATGCAGAATTGAATGAAAAGGCCAACCGACTGGCTCATTCTTTACGTAAGCAGGGAATCCGCACCGAGCAGACGGTCGGCATTGTAGCTGAACGCTCGATTGAGATGATTGTCGGTATGCTCGGAATTCTCAAAGCAGGTGGAGCGTATGTACCCATTGATTCTGATTACCCGGATGAGCGTGTACGCTATTTGCTGAAGGATTCCGGTGCGGACATACTGCTCGTGCAGCGAATGGAACATCGGCCCACTGATTTTAAGGGAATGGTGCTTGACCTTAGCGATGCCGCAATTTATGGAACGGATGATGCTGATCGTTACGATCCCATTTTGTCGAATGAGCACGGGACGAATACTGATTCGGGATACGTGGACTGCCTAGATCCGTTCTACTCCATTTCCGCCAGTCCCGAACTTGCTTCTACGACAACCATACAACCAGAAATCATGCAACCAAAAGCTACGCAATCAGAACAAGCAGAACCAGAACAAATACAGCAGACTTATGCAGCTAAAGAACAACCACAGGCGAGCGCAGCTGGTCGCTTGGCCTATATTATGTACACCTCAGGGACTACAGGCCAGCCCAAAGGGGTTATGGTGGAGCACCGTAATGTCGTGCGTTTGGTGACAAACACAAACTATGCACGCTTGAATGCCGACACACGCATTTTGCAGACCGGGTCTGTTGTCTTTGACGCGTCCACCTTCGAAGTTTGGGGTGCGCTATTGAACGGTGGACAGCTGGTGCTGGTGAGTCAGGATGTTATTTTGGACGCGCCCAAGCTCAAGGAAGTTGTCCGCAATCACGGCATTACCACGATGTGGCTGACCGCACCACTCTTTAATCAGCTATCCCAGCAGGACTTGGAACTATTTGAGGGGATGCGGGAGCTATTGGTCGGTGGTGATGTGCTGTCCGTACCGCATATTAATCGGGTATTGGAGGCCCATCCGAATCTACATATTATTAACGGCTACGGTCCGACGGAAAATACGACTTTTTCTACCACACAAGCCATTACTGGCGTTCAATCGGGATCTGTGCCCATTGGTAGCCCGATCTATAACTCGACGGCATATGTCGTGGACGGTTCGATGCAGCTCCAGCCTGTTGGAGCGTGGGGGGAACTGATTGTCGGCGGTGACGGGGTGGCTCGCGGATACCGCAACCGCCCAGAACTGACGACCGAAAAGTTCATTGACAGCCCGTTCCGTGGTGGCGAACGCTGCTATCGAACAGGGGACCTGGTGCGTTGGAATGCGGACGGGACGCTGGAATATAAGGGACGGATCGACGCGCAGGTAAAAATCCGGGGCTACCGGATCGAGCTGGGCGAGGTGGAAGCACAGCTGTTGAAGCTGGAGGCAGTCCGAGAAGCTGTTGTAATTGCACATGAAGATGAACAGGAGCAAAAGCTGCTCTGCGCATATGTGGTCACCCATGCGGAAGTAGCGACAAGTGAGCTGCGTAGCGCTTTGAGTCAGGAGCTGCCGGGCTACATGGTACCGTCGTATTTTGTACAGCTAGAGCAATTGCCACTGACGCCCAACGGCAAGGTGGATCGCCGAGCGTTGCCACAGCCAGAGGGAGGTGTAGGCTCAGGCGCAGAATATGTACCTCCTCAAAATCAATTACAAGCACAACTGGCTAGCATCTGGAAAGATGTGCTTGAGCTTGAGCGCATTGGCATTAAGGATAACTTTTTTGAGGCAGGAGGACATTCCCTGCGGGCGACACATGTCATATCACTCATCTATAAAGAATTGCATAGAAATGTGCAGCTAAAGGATCTGTTCCAGCATCCGACCATTGAACAGCTGGCGCAAGTTATTGAAGCACTGGAGCAAACCACTTATGAATCCATCCCTGTTACGGAGAATAAGCCATTTTATGCGGTCTCTTCGGCTCAAAAACGGATGTATATCCTCAATCAGCTTGATGGAGCGGGAATTAGCTATAACATACCTGGTGTCCTGACTCTGACCGGTTCACTTAATCACAAGGCACTGGATAGCGCGTTCCGTCAGCTTATTGACCGTCATGAAACATTGCGCACAAGTTTTGAGACCATGAACGGTGAACCTGTCCAGCGAGTACATGACGAGGTTCCTTTTTGCATGGAATTGACTAATGCTCACGGAGCTACCCCAAAGGAAACGGATGAGCTGGTACGTAACTTTGTCCAACCATTCGATCTGGGGCAGGCTCCGTTATTCCGAGTTGGTTTGATTGAAACAGACCCAGAGCATCATATTTTGCTCATGGATATGCATCATATCATTTCGGACGGCACCTCTATAAATGTACTAATTCAGGACTTCATTCATTTATATGCAGGCGACACGCTGCCCTCGTTACGCATTCAGTATAAAGACTACGCCGCTTGGCAACAGAAGCAGCAGCAAAGTGAACGCTACCGGGAACAGGAAAACTACTGGCTCAATACCTTCGCAGGAGAGCTACCAGTGCTTGATCTACCGACTGATTATCCACGGCCAGCGGTGAGAAGCTTTGAAGGAGATGTGCTGGAATTTACGCTTGACCAACGACAAAGCGCAGGCTTAAAAAGCATTGCGGTGCAGACGGAATCGACATTATATATGGTGCTGTTGGCAGCCTATTCGGCTTTGCTTAGCCACTATAGCGGGCAGGAGGATATTATTGTCGGTTCGCCAATTGCAGGGCGGCCCCATGCGGATCTTGGCAGTCTGATCGGGATGTTCGTGAATACACTGGCAATCCGTAATTATCCAGAAGGCGGGAAAACGTTCCGCGATTATGTGTTGGAGGTCAAGGAAAACGCGTTAAAGGCTTTTGAACATCAGGATTATCCGTTTGAAGAGCTAGTGGAGAAGCTGGGCGTGGATCGAGATTTAAGCCGTAATCCGTTATTTGATACCATGTTTGCACTACAAAACATAGAGCAAAAAGAGCAGCAGCTGGCGGGGTTGCAATTGGCATCTTATCCAAGTGAGCAAACGACGGCCAAATTTGATTTGAGTCTGTTCGCAGTGGAGGATGGAGAACAAATTTCCTGTGCTCTTCAATACGGAACTCGGCTGTACAAACGAGAAACCATTGAACGACTGACTGAACATTTGCAGCAGCTTATCAATGCGGTTACTCAACAGCCGGATATCGCTCTTTCGGCTATAGAAATGGTTTCGGCCCAAGAAAAAGAGCTGCTTGTGCAGAGATTCAATGATACGGTAGCAGACTATCCGTATCCACGAGATCAAGCACTGCATGTGCTGTTCGAGGAACAGGTAGCACAATCACCTGATCGGCTGGCCATCACCTTTGCGGACATGCAGCTTACCTACCGTGAGCTGAATGAACGTGCCGACCGTCTGGCACGCATTCTCGCTTCCCATGGGATACGGCGCGGGTCCGAGCCAGAGACACAGCGAGTAGCAATTATGGCTGAACGCTCCATTGAAATGGTCGTCGGTATGCTGGCGATTTTGAAGGTCGGAGGGGCTTACGTTCCCATTGATCCTGATTATCCTGAAGAGCGTATCCGTTATTTACTGGAGGATTCCGGTGCGGGGCTGTTACTGTTACAACGACGTGAGCAGATGCCTTTTGAACCAGGCATTCCGGTCATCGATTTGAGTGATGAACAACGATGGAGTACCAAATCTGAATTTGACGCTCATACGGATGGAACACTTCCGATTACAACAGGGGGATCTTCCTCGGATCTTGCGTATGTGATCTACACCTCTGGTACGACAGGCAAGCCGAAGGGCGTGATGATTGAGCACCGTAATGTCGTGCGCCTAGTGAAAAACAAAAGCTATGCCACGCTTGATGAAAATACACGTATGCTGCAATTGGGCGCAGTTGTGTTCGATGCCTCCACATTTGAAATCTGGGGAACGCTGCTGAACGGGGGACAACTGTATGTGGTAAGTCATGACACTATTCTGGATGCCTCCAAGCTCAAACAGGCAATTGACAAGTATCGTGTTAACACGATGTTCATGACCACGGCTTTATTCAATCAATATTCGCAGCAAGAAATCGGAGTGTTTGCGTCCTTGAAGGAGTTGCTCGTGGGTGGTGATGTGTTGTCTGTACCGCACGTCAATCGTGTGTTGAAGGAGTACTCGCAGCTTCGCCTAGCCAATATTTATGGGCCGACTGAGAACACCACCTTTTCCACCATCTATGATATTACAGAACCGCAAACCCAGGCTATTCCCATTGGACGTCCAATTGATCACTCGACCGCTTATGTGGTCAATCGTTCGTTGAAGCTGCAACCTATCGGGGCCTGGGGGGAACTGATCGTCGGTGGTGATGGTGTTGGGCGTGGATATCTGAATCGGCCCGAGCTTACGGCGGAAAAATTTATTGAAAGTCCATTCCGGTCTGGAGAATATTGCTATCGTACAGGGGACTTAGTGCGTTGGCGTGCTGATGGTGTACTGGAGTACAAGGGAAGAATGGATGAACAGGTCAAAATTCGCGGCTACCGCATTGAACTGGGTGAAATTGAAACCCGTTTGTCCACGATTCCAGGTGTGAAGGAATCAGTTGTTACCGTGCGGCAGGACGATCACGGACAAAAACAGCTATGTGCCTATTTTGTAACAGATAGCGAACTGAGCGCCAGCGACTTACGTAACATTTTGTCGCAGGATCTGCCTGGCTATATGGTGCCGTCCTACTTTGTGCAGCTCTCCAGACTGCCTTTGACGCTGAATGGCAAAGTAGACCGCAGGGCACTGCCCGCACCTGAGCACAATCTCGATACAGGTATGGACTATGTGGCACCCGAGACGGATGTCCAACAGGCACTGGCTACAGCTTGGGGAGCCATTCTTGGTATCCCGAAAGTCGGAATACAGGATAACTTTTTCCATTTGGGTGGTGACTCCATCAAGGCCATTCAAGTATCGTCCCGCTTATTTCAGGCTGGATACAAGCTGGAAATGAAGGACTTGTTCAAATACCCGACAATTGCAGGACTAAGCACATATATTCAGCCTGTTAACCGAATAGCCGAGCAGGGCGAGGTTACAGGAAATGTAGTGCTTACACCGATTCAGCGCTGGTTTTTTGAACAGCCAACGGGAGAACCACACTATTTTAACCAATCTGTCATGCTCTATCGTCAGGAAGGCTATGACGAACAGGCACTACGGCGGGCGCTCCATCAGATTACATCGCACCATGATGCACTGCGTATGGTTTTTAGTTTGTCGGAGAACGGATGTACAGCATGGAACCGCAGTGTAGAGGAAGGCGAACCGTACCATCTAGAGTGCTTTGATTATAATGACAGCGATGTAAACCAGCAAGATTTGGCGAAGATAATTGAAGCGAAGTGCAATGAAATTCAATCTGGTATTTCTCTAAGTGAAGGTCCGCTGATGAGACTGGGGCTGTTCCGTTGCCCGGATGGAGATCATCTGCTGGTCGTGATTCATCATTTGGCGGTGGACGGGGTATCTTGGCGCATTTTATTCGAGGATTTGGCGACTGCCTATGATCAAGCTTCCAAGGGTGAACAGGTGATTCAGCTGCCTCATAAAACAGATTCGTTCCAAACATGGGCCGAGCAGCTGCACGCTTATGCCAACAGCCCAGCTATGGAACGTGAGCAAGCGTATTGGGGGAAACTTGCACAAGCGGAACGGGCTCCTTTGCCGCAGGATTACGGGTATAATGAGCACGAAAAGCCATTGATTGGCGATAGTGAGTCGGTTACTGCTTTGTGGACACACGCAGAGACAGAGCAGCTGCTCAAACAGGCCAATCGTGCCTACCGTACAGAAATTAATGACCTGTTGCTAACGGCGGTAGGAATGGCATTGCAAGCATGGAGTGGAAATGATCGGTTCCTGATTAATCTGGAGGGACATGGACGTGAAGCCATTTTACCAGAGGTGGACATTACCCGGACGATAGGGTGGTTTACAAGCCAATATCCTGTTTTGCTCGATATGCCGGAAGAACTGGCACTTTCGCAACGGATTAAGCGGGTGAAGGAAGGACTGCGCGGCATCCCGCAAAAAGGGATTGGCTACGGTGTACTGAAATACTTAGCCGATCATCAGACACAGGCACCGGAGGCATCTCCAGCCCTATTTACGACAGACCCCGAAATCAGCTTTAACTATTTGGGACAGTTCGATCAGGATATGAAAGGGAACGACTTGCAATCATCCTCATATGAGGGTGGGATGCCGCTGAGCCCGACCATGGCTCGAACGTATACGCTGGATTTTGGTGGCATCATTTCGGGAGGTCAACTGGGTCTGACGATTAGCTATAGCCGTACCAGCTATAGACCGGAGACGATCGAGCGATTGGCGAAATTACTGGAATCGAGCCTGCGCGAAATTTTGGTGCATTGCATCCATAAAGAACACCCGGAGCTTACCCCAAGTGATATTTCCTATAAAGGAATGAGTGTGGAGGGCTTGGACAGCCTCTTATCTGAAATGGGTGCTGCAGGTGAGATCGACAATGTATATGCACTGACCCCGATGCAGAAAGGGATGCTGTTTCACAGCCAGCTAGATAGTCAAGCAGCCGCGAATGACGCGTATTTTGAGCAGGTTTCTTATGATATGCGAGGTCAGATGGACATTCGGGCTTTTGCAGAAAGCCTGAATATTCTGGTTCGGCGACATGAGGCGCTGCGTACACATTTTTATTTTGGCAGAGATACGGAACCGTTGCAGGTGGTGTATCGAAATCAGGATTGCGGCTTTCAATATGAAGATTTACACCATCTGGAGAAGGATGAAATAGATACCCGGGTGAAAAATTTCAAGCTACAAGATAAAGCACGAGGCTTTGATCTGCGTAGGGATGTTCTGCTGCGTGTAGCGATTTTACGTACCGGAGAAGACAGCTATCATTTTGTATGGAGCTTCCATCATATCGTCATGGACGGCTGGTGTCTGTCCCTTATAAATAAAGAAGTGTTTGAAAGCTATGCAGCACTTCAGGAGGGCAGAGTACCAGAGCTAGCACCCGCAGTGCCGTACAGCCGCTTTATTGAATGGCTCGAAGCACAGGATCGCAAGGCGGCAACCGACTACTGGAGCAGCTATTTATCCGGATATGAGCAGCAAACAGCATTACCAGCTGTAAAATCCGGTCGCAAGAGTGGAGGCAACACGGCTAGTGATTGGGTGACGGTTTTGGAACGTGAGTTGACCCTCCGGGTGGAGGAGACGGCTAAGCGATATCAAGTGACCATGAATACGTTATTACAAACCGTCTGGGGGATTGTGCTGCAAAAATATAACAACCACAGTGACGTCGTATTTGGCAGTGTCGTCTCAGGCCGTCCATCGGATATTATCGGGGTAGAGGATATTATCGGCTTGTTCATTAATACCATTCCTGTTCGCATCCTTAGTGAGGCAGGGGAATCTTTTGCAGAAGTTATGAAGAAAACGCAGGAGCAGGCTCTGGCTTCTCATGCGTATGATACGTATCCACTGTTTGAGATTCAGGCATTGACCGATCAGAAACAGGATTTAATTAACCATATTATGGTGTTTGAAAATTATCCGGTAGATGAGCAGGTCGAAGAACTGGGAAGTGACGGGCAGGAACTATTCCCGATCTCCAACGTGGTGGCTGCGGAGCAGACTAACTATGATCTGAGCTTAGTCGTTATGCCAGGAGAATGCATCAAGATTCGTTTTATGTATAATGCGTTAAGTTATGATCAAACAGGCATTAAGCGTCTGCATGGACATTTTGTGAATCTGTTGGAGCAAGTTTTGCTTAACCCGAATGTTTGCATAGAAGAGCTGGAACTGGTTACAGCGGCGGAAAAACAACAAATTACAGGAGAGTTTAATAACACTGCCTCTGCATATCCAAGCAATCACACGATCCAAAAATTGTTTGAGGAGCAGGCAGAGCGTACGCCGGATCATATTGCCGTCGCTTTGGGTCATCAATCATTGACCTACCGGGAGCTCAATGAGACAGCCAACCGATTAGCGCATACGCTGCGTGATGCAGGGGTGAAACCCGATGAACCTGTTGGCATTTTGACGGAGCGCTCGCTGGATATGATTACGGGAACACTCGCTATTTTGAAGGCTGGTGGCGCGTATGTGCCGGTAGATCCACAATATCCGGAGGACCGTATCCGTTATATGCTGGAGGACTCGGGAGCCAAACTGCTGCTGGCTCAACAAGATTTGCTGGATCGTTGCTATTTTGACGGACAGATTGTTAATCTGAATGAGGATACGTCCTACAGTGCAGATGCTTCCAATCTGGGTATAGATGGAGCGGGTAATCATGCTGCTTATGTTATTTATACCTCAGGCTCAACAGGTAAGCCTAAGGGTGTCGTTGTTGAGCATCAAAGTGTCGTGCGCCTTGTCCGCAATACCGATTATGTGCCATTTGATGAATCGACTCGAATGCTGCAGACTTGCGCGTTTGTATTTGATGTATCTACGTTTGAAATTTGGGGCGCGCTGCTGAACGGCGGTCAGCTTGTTCTTGTGCATAAGGATGATCTATTGGACGCGGCCAAGCTTAAAGAGACGATACGGGATCATCGCATCACCATGATGTGGCTGACCACACCGTTATTTAATCAGCTTTCACAGCAGGATAGTAAACTTTTCGGCGATGTGAAGTATTTGCTGGTTGGTGGTGATGTTTTGTCTGCACCCCATATTAACCGGGTTCTGCGTGATAATCCGGACATGAACATCATTAACGGCTATGGACCAACGGAAAATACAACCTTTTCGACGACGTATCACATTACGGAAGAACAGCTGGATTCTGTGCCGATCGGACGTCCCATCTGCAATTCGACGGCGTATGTTGTGGATTCGTCATTTAACCTGCAACCGGTCGGAGCCTGGGGTGAGCTGGTTGTCGGCGGAGACGGAGTTGCACGTGGTTATTTAAATCGTCCTGAGCTGACGGCTGAGAGATTTCTTGCTAACCCGTGGGTGGACGGAGATCGCCTGTACTGTACAGGAGATCTTGTTCGCTGGCGTGAAGACGGCATATTGGAATACGCCGGACGGATTGATCAACAGGTTAAAATTCGCGGTTACCGGATTGAGCTGGGCGAAGTGGAGGCGCGGCTGGCAAGTGTACCGTCCGTGCGGGATAGCGTCGTTATCGCTTTGCGGGATGGAACGGGTCAACAGCAATTATGTGCTTACTTCACTGCCAATGAACAGCTGACCGTCCGTGAGATTCGAGCTGCGATGTCGGCCAGTCTGCCGAGCTATATGATTCCATCCGCATTTGTACAACTGGATCGGCTTCCGCTGACGACAAACGGCAAAATCGATCGCAAAGCTTTACCTGTGCCGGACAAAGGGCTGCACACGGGTATAGAATATGTCGCCCCGCGAACCGATGTGGAGCAGTTGCTGGCATCTATTTGGCAGGAAGTGCTTGAAATTCCACAAGTGGGTATCTATGATGACTTTTTCACGTTGGGTGGACATTCCTTGAAAGTACTGGAGCTTATACGCAAAGTTCACCTTGCCACAGACATTGAGCTCCCCATCCGTAGTGTCATGGACTTCCCGACCATAGAAGAGCAGGCGCTCACATTATTGAAAGCCGATCTGGAATACAAGGCCGATAGTCCAATCATTCGGTTGAATGAACACGGTCCGATCTCTATCTTCTGCTTTCCTCCTATGCTTGGATACGGGCTGTCGTTCGCGGAGCTGGCCAAACAACTGGATCAGGACGCAGTCGTGTATGGATTGGAGTTCGTGGATGATGCTGCGGATGAGCAGGCCATGCTGGCACGTTACGTTGATTTGATCGTCAGCACGCAAGCGCAAGGTCCGTATGTGCTGCTTGGTTATTCCATAGGCGGTAATCTGGCGCATAAGGTTGCTGACACACTGGAACGTCAAGGTCATACCGTATCCGATATTTTTATGCTCGATTCGGTCAAAAGGGCGGAAGCCCTGCCCTTCACAGCTGAAGAAACAGAGCATGAAATTCATGACATGCTGGAACAGGTTCCCGACTCCTACCGTGAGCTGTTGAATGAAACGTACCAACGTAAAATGATCGCTTACGCGGTGTATGGCAACCAGCTTGTGAATACAGAGAGCGTTCAGGCGAATATTCACGGCTTTGTCGCCGTTGGATCGGAAACGGTGAGGGGTACAGGAGATAATCGACTTTTATGGAAAGACGCTACACAAGGTAGCTATGAAGAGCATAGCTTGATTGGTAATCATTATGAACTACTGGAACCTGGATTTATCGAGGAAAATGTAAAAAGTATCCGTGCCGCAATACAAAAGATAACTCGGAACACGGACAAAGACATGACACAAGATTTAGCACATCATAAATCTTGAAAATCTACGGTTGATGATTTTAAGAACTGAATCACTAATTTTTTAATCTGTAACACATGAATCCTGATCGACAGGTAAGATGCCTTCTGCTTACACGACTCGATCAGGATTCGCTTTATTATGTGCACTCCCGCGATGGGAAGTGCGATGATTCCATAGCGCCATGCTGATGGCTTCCATACGGAGTATAAATATCTGCTCGCTATGCAATCACCGCACGGTTCAAATCATTAAATCAACTTCATACGTAAGGATGGTACTTCAATATGAAGAATAAAGGCATTTGCTACCTATCCGCATTTTTAGCAGCGTTGTTTCTCTGGAACCTGCTCATTGCTCCGGCATGGGCAATAGACAGCATAACACCTAATTCATTGGAAAAAAAAGTGGACGATATCATGGTTACAAAATTGGAAAAATTGCATATTCCGGGGGCTGCGGTCGTCGTGACTCAGGGAACCCAAATTCTTTTTAGTAAAGGCTACGGATATGCAGATCTGGAGCGGAAAATGGCATTCGATCCAGCAAAGACCATTGTTCGTGTCGGCTCTCTAACCAAATCATTTAGTGCAAGCGCCACGATGCAGCTGGTTGAGCAAAACAAGCTTGATTTGAATGAAGACGTGAATAACTATCTCCACAGCTATAAAGCTACGCAATACCAGAATCAGCCTTTCAATTTGCATCAGCTTTTGACACATACCTCAGGATTGGATGAAGCGCTGTACGACATTAACAGCTCGACTCGGGCAGGAGTTTTACCCACAGAACAGTATCTCAGCACGTATTTTCAAAATCAGCCACCTATCCGCAAACCTGGAATTCAGTATGAATACAGTAATGTCGCCTTCGGTCTGATCGGTAATATCGTGGAGCAAGTAAGCGGTCAGGGACTGAATGATTACCTTCGTACACATCTGTTCCAGCCGATGAATATGCCCAGCGCGACACTGGAATTGCCGTTAAATCATCCTGCACAGGCCCAGTCGTATCAGTGGAAGGATGGAGCGTATTTGAAACAGCCTTTGTCGTATATCAATCTGCCCGGAGCAGGAGCGTTGAACGTCACACCCAACGAGTTTTCCCATTACTTGATCACTCATTTAAACCAAGGCAAGTATGAGGGCAAAGTGGTGCTCCAACCACATACGGTAAAAGTGATGCATGCGCAGCAATTTGCAGTCGATGCACGCCTGGATGGCGTGGGCTACGGATTTTTTCGTGGTCATTTGGAGACAGGAGTACCTATGCTGTGGGCTACCGGGGAAATTGATGATTTTATTTCCGAAATGGTACTGATTCCGTCACAAAAGATCGGTATTTTTGTGATCATTAATTCAGCTGACACGGACACTCTGCTTCATGGAAAAGTCATCGATGCGATAGCCCAAATGCTGCCCGCAAATCCGCAGGCCGCTTCTCAGTCACTGGCTCGTTCTACCACGCAAGTGAAGCTTTCGCCAGAGATTGAGGGCGTATATCAGGTGGATTCTAATCCTGTTCATGGGTGGGGAAAATGGATTCGAATACTGGGAAACATTACATACACCGTGCGAATTCAAGATGATCATACGTTAATTGTTAAAGGAAAATACCCAAATGAGAATGAAGCAACAGACAAAGTTTTTCAAGCAGCAGGCGATGGATTGTTTGTGGAAAAGGGGGGCCAGCTTAAAATTTTGCTGTATCAGGAAAACGGTACGTGGATGATGGTTGCCCCGGATAGTAAAACCATGAAGCAAACGACACTTTGGCACCGCACCTGGACTCTACTTGTCAGCTATGCAGCCGCCTCCTTATTTTTCATCACAACCTTGCTGATTTGGATCGTAAGATATGTGATCAAAGCTATCCGTAAAACGAATAATCACATTTCGTCCAACCTTGCATTCATTGCGTCACTAAACACGATTTTTCTCGGAGTGCAGGTCGTCTATGGTAACAATCAGATCGTGTATGGCTATTCCGCGTGGTATATCTGGGGAATTTGCACACTGCCGCTCATTTCAGCACTCATTGCCGTGTGGGTATTGATCGTGAATGGCGCAAAGCTGATTACAGGGGAAAGAAGAACCCGGGCTGCCGGGAAAATCCTATTTGCGGTGCTCACATTGCTGCATACAGTGTATCTCTTTTATTGGAATTTTCTTCCTATCCATTATTCCTAAAGATTTACAAAACAATGCATATTCGAACATAAATGAATGCTAAAATTTGTATTTGATGCCCCCCAGAAGGGCTTTAAACCAACAAACAGGAGGGAAAGAATGGGAATCTTTCATCGTTTTACATCCCGTAGCTTCAAATATGCAACCGCTATGGTTTTCGCTTTATCGTTGTATGCTGGTGTTGCGGGCAGCATACAACCGGCACGGGCAGAAGGTCCGGCGGACCCAGCCCCCTTCATTGCAGCGAAAGTGGTCAATGAGAACGCTGGTAAAAAAGTGCTGTTTGATAATACTCATGGACAGACAGCTGGCGCAGCAGATTGGGTGATTGATGGTGGATTTTCAGACTTCGGCCAAGCCCTCGCGAGCAATGGCTATGATGTACACGAGCTTCGCCAATCTACGCCCATTACTTACAATGATCTAAAGAATTATGATGTATTTGTTACAGCAGAGCCGAATATTCCTTTTAAACAGAGCGAACAGGCTGCAATGGAGCAGTATGTAAAAGCAGGCAATAGTATTTTTTTCATTGGAGATCATTATAACGCGGACCGCAACAAGAATCGCTGGGACGGATCGGAGAGCATTAATGGCTATCGTCGTGGTGCATGGGAAGACCCTGCGAAGGGAATGAGTGCGGAAGAAAAAAGCTCGGCAGCAATGCAGGGCGTAGTCAGCTCAGATTGGCTGGGCAGCCAGTTTGGTGTGCGCTTTCGCTACAATGCATTAGGCGATATCACGGCCAATCAGATTGTCGAGCCAGCACAGGCGTTCGGCATTACAGCTGGAGTGAGTAATGTGGCAATGCATGCAGGATCAACACTCGCAATTATCGACCCAGCGAAAGCCAAGGGAATCGTATATCTTCCTAAAACCAATCAGGCTTGGGGCAACGCGGTAGATCAGGGCGTGTATAATGGAGGCGGCATTCCGGAAGGACCTTATGCAGCTGTATCGAAAGTAGGACTAGGCAAAGCTGCTTTCATTGGGGACTCGTCTCCTGTCGAAGATGCAACGCCAAAATATTTGCGCGAAGAGACAGGAACCAAGAAGACAACGTATGACGGCTTTAAGGAGCAGGATGACGCCGAGTTACTGGTCAATATCGTAGACTGGTTGTCCAAGAAGGAGGAGTATACCAGCCTGACGGAAGTGAAAAGCTTACAGCTGGACCAGCCGACGGCATTACTGCCTTTTGAAGAGCCACAGGCTTCCACGGAACCACAAGCCGAGCCTTGGTCCGCTCCCGCAGCTGGCTACAAATGGTGGGATCAGCGAACCTTCAAAGCAGGGTCCTATGGCGGACCTACAGCCAGTGCGCAGCCTGTGTACAACATCGTTCGTCAAGAGCAGCTGCCCAATGCACAGCCTTTTCAAATTCGAGTTACTGCCGATCAGCTGGCTCCCAATAGTACGATTAGCGGATTCAGCACAGGTATTTATATAGAGGGCGGCAATCAAGTAGCCCAGATTCAAAATCCGGATGGAAGCTGGCCAACCTCTTACGGCTATAGCGGAACATTTAGTCTGGAGTCCAACGGCAAAGGGCATGCCTATAAGGACTTGACGGTGCGAATCAAGCCGGGAACCAGTGGTTCAGCTAATCTTAGACTGAGGCAAAACGGCAGCAATCTGCTGACTCAATCCGTCGTGTTGGCTGATGTCCCGGCCCAGCCGTTGCCTGAGGAAGGCAATACGGTTCCAGCTCGTATCAGTGTCGCAGAAGCACGGAGTCTCCCGGCTGGTAAAGTCGTGACCTTAGAGGGTGTTGTGACGACAGAACCAGGTGTATTCGGTGGTCAAGCCTTTTACATGCAGGATGAAAGTGGCGGTATTTATGTATATCAGAACCAAAGCGGCTTTCACCAAGGGGATCGAGTAAAGCTTACAGCAAGCTTGGCACTGTTTAATAGTGAGCTAGAGTTAACCGATCCAGTGGCAATTGAAAAAACGGGAGAAGGACAACTTCCAGAAGCTGTACAAGTCACCCAACTCAGTGATGCGAGCCAAGGACAGTTGGTTGAGCTTCCTACGGCAATGATTCGTAATGTGATAGACGCGACTCCCGTAGGTTCGTTTGAATTTGATGCAGTATCAGGTGAAGTAAGTCACCATGTGCGTGTCGATGCACGTACAGGCTTAACACGGACAACTTTTCCATATCAAGAAGGACAGCACGTGAAGCTAAAAGGAATTTCGGCGATTTTCAAAGGGAATTATCAGTTGAAACCGCGTGGACTGGATGATTTTTCAGCTCAGGCAGGTGCAGAGTTGCAAGAAGTAGAGCTTTCACTGGATCAAACGACCCTCAACATTGGGGATACGGCAGTGACACATCTCAAGGGTACGCTGACAGATGGCAGCGAAGCAGATTTAAACCGCGCTTCTGTTCAGTATGTCAGCAGTCATGAATCCGTTTCGCTGGATACGTATGGAGAACTTAAGGCCCTAAAAGAGGGGAGCGCGGAGATTACAGCCAGCGTTACCTTGGATGGTAAAACGGTCGTATCCAATCCTGTAACTGTTAGAGTCGAAAAGACTGGTGTAGGTGAAGTGCCGAGTAAACCTGTGCTGTCGCATGATAACGGGCAGGACACTGGGCTGAAGGATGGCAATTACAACATCACTATGGATCTGTGGTGGGGTACGAATGGTGATGAACTCAAGTTGTACGAAAATGACAAGCTGATTGGCACTCAATCGTTGCAAGCGGCTTCTCCTGGAGCACAGCATGCAGTCATTCCTGTTACAGGTAAGACCAACGGTACCTACACGTATACTGCAGAACTGATCAACGCTTCTGGTAAAACGACCAGCGACCCGTTAACTGTCGAAGTGACCGATGCTTCTCCTGGCATTCCAGTGCTGTCTCATGACAATTGGGATGGTGATGGTGCCTATACTCTTGCTATGAACATGTGGTGGGGCACAAATGCGACGAAATACAACTTGTATGAAAACGGAAAGCTGATCGACGCGCAGGATCTGCTGAGCCAAAGTCCGCAGGCCCAAAGTGCAGTGACCAGCATCCAAAATCAAAAGCCGGGTACATATGAGTACCGGGCCGAGTTAGTCAATGCTTCAGGAGAAGTTTCTAGTCAAACGATAAGTGTAGAAGTAAAGGGCCATGAAGTAGAAATGATGGGCCGTTAAAAAGTAAGAGCATCTATTGACCTCGTGAGAGTCTATAGATGCTTTTTTATTTTTTTACGAAGCGGGAATTATCATTTTAGGATTGGGTTGGCGAAGCGGAAAGTCCCTCTATATCTGAGGAGCCATAGAAGAACATGGCAACTAGAATCACAATAATGACAACCTCTGCAAAATATTCTCCATCAAACTCACTCACCACATAACTCTCCTTTCGCCACTTGTTAATTATTTATTTTCTGTGAAAAGGCTTGTATCACCTGGTCCAGTGTCATATTCCCGTTATCATTTAAAAATTTCACCATATTATCGACATTGGATGGAGTGGATGCTAGTGTTTTGTATTTTCCTGTGAGTCCTAAAAACAATGTTGCTTGTCTGTATAAAGTCACCGAATCGACGTTTAGTTTTCCTGTTAGTAGGAGGGCTGCCACAAGGACCTCCACATTTTTTCCTTGAAGCGCGGAAAAGATAGCCGAATTACTGTTTAATCCATTTTTCTTTTGACCGTTAGGTGGGGATTTGGATTTACGATTCCCGTTTCCATTGCCATTCCCATTGCCGTTCTTTCCTAAGGAAGCCATTGAATCTTCCTCCCGCCATATACTGTTCTTGCCTGGTTTTTATGAAAATTCGGGACAAGGACAGCGGCACTACAGTGCTCATCAAAATACGTTATGATCATACGATATGCGAATAAGAGAGCATTGGTTACTATAAGAATCACCCTGGCTGAAGGCAGTTGGCTACTGTTATCCAGTAATTTATTTCGCATGTTGGTCCGATTTAGAGTAAACTACAATAAAGCAAGCCAAATGATCAATTGCATAAATCCCAGAGCGTTTTCAATCAGCAATGTTTAGACTAAAACGGTTTAGTTCGTTTATTGTATTTTTGAGCGTTGAATTGGAATTAAGCAAAATGCTGAAATAGGAGTTGTAGATAAAATATGTCGAATGAAGAAGTATTGTTAACTAAAGAGGGATTGGCCAAGCTGGAGGATGAGCTAAAGGAACTGAAGACCGTAAAACGCAAGGAGCTAGCCGAACGCCTTAAGTTGGCTATCAGCTACGGCGATTTGAAAGAAAATAGTGAGTATCACTCAGCCAAGGACGACCAAGCGTTTATGGAAACCCGCATTCTCATATTGGAGAAGATGCTGACCAAAGCCCGGGTCGTGGATGAGAGTAATTTAGACCTTAGAACCGTTAGTATTGGATCGACTGTCATTTTGAATGACATCGAATTTTCAGAAAAGATGGAATACAAAATTGTAAGTCCTGCTGAGGCGGATGTTCTTGATAACAAAATTTCCTATGAGAGTCCTTTAGGCAAGGCACTTTTGGGAAAAGAAGTGGGCAGTATCATTCATGTGGATGCACCCATGGCTGTAATTAAATATGAGCTGCTTGAAATTAAGCTCACATAGTTCATTCCCGATTCCCTTATATGAGGGGGCCGGGATTTTTTTATTTCTCGCTGCTTACATACCGTCCATGTGGAGCACAGTTGCACTCCACATACACTGGACAGGATTTTCTTTACTCCGCTAAGCGCACTAAGTTAGTCCGTCATTAGGAAGCCTGCTTGCTCCAATGCAGCGCAGGCATCATTAATTTTATCTTCATCCGAGGCATTCAAGGTGTGCAGGTGGATGCCTCCCGTCAGCTGGGACAAATAAGTGGCCTGGGTGGAGCTGATTTTACGGATAAAATCGTCCACTTCCTTGCGAGTTCCAACCCGTATCGGAGCAGTCAGATCCCCGTATACCGGATGCTCAACAATAACATCCTGCACACTTACACCGTAGTCCACAATCAGCTTTAGTTCCTCTTCTGTCTGTTCAGGTCGATGTTTACACACAATAATACGTGAGGCTAAGGGAGTTGCCTGACCCGCAGGCTCCATATAAATGTATCCTTGACTCGTTGCAAGGATAGGCTCTTGGCTTGCTTTTAACAGGGAAATATCCTGTACAATTACTTGTCGGGAGACGGAGGATCTGCGCGCCAGTTCGCTCCCGGTCAGTGGTGATTCGCTCTTGAGCCACAATAGTAGCTGTTCGCGGCGATCCGTACCTGACCGTTTTAAAGATTCAGTCAACGGGATAAGCTCCTTTCTTTTCGATGCGTCAGGTCTGTCAAAATATCTACCAATACATTCAATTCCTCGATGGTGGTCGTTCTTCCGAAAGAAACACGGATAAATTGTAACGCTTCACGGCCGGATGCTCCAAGCGCCTGTAAGGCAGGCGAAGGATCGTGGTGTCCGGCAGCACATGCGCTTCCAGTGGATATACAGACACCTCTGCGATTACATTCCAGCATAACATATTGTCCCTCGTAACCGTGAAAAAAACAGCCTACTATATGATGAAGCGCTGCTTTATTCTCGCTTTCCTGTACCACCCAACGTAACGGAATGGATCTTTCCTGAATTTTCGTAATAAAGTGTCTTCTCAGGGTAGCATATCGCTCCTGATGCGACTCCATCTGTTCGGTCATCATTTCTGCCGCCGCGACAAAGGCTGCAATCCCGGGAACATTAACCGTTCCAGGACGAAATCCGTTTTCATGTAGTGTATCAGGGTACACGGGACGCCATGGGGTTCCGGGTTTGAGATATGCAGCACCGACGCCTTTGGGGCCATACACTTTATGGCTCGATACAGAGAGTGCATCTACTCCCATGGCTTCTACATCTACGAGAATATTCCCAAATGTCTGTACCGCATCACTGTGCAGCAAAATACCCCGTTCGCGTAGCAGGGGAGATAAGGCAGCAAGGTCCTGAACTAGTCCCGTTTCCGAATTGGCGTGTTGTACGGAGACAAGTCCGGTGTTTTCTCTCAGGTGAGGTAAAAGAGCTTCGCGAGACATTCGTCCTTCCCGATCCGGTTGCACAATGGTCAGTTCATAGCCCTGACGTTCCAGCAAAGTAGCAAGATTGTACATCGAGTGATGCTCCAAAGCGCTCATGATCCAATGCTTTTTATGCTGCGGCAACCCGTTCAGGATCGATTGCACAATCAACATATTGGATTCTGTTCCCCCTGTTGTAAAATAGATGCCTTCCTTTTGCCCGCCAATCATATTTGCTATTCGTTGCCTGCTGTAATCCAGCGTGTAGGCTGCTTGACCGCCCGCATCATGAAGGCTGCTGGCATTTCCGAACATTTCCTTATTTAATACGTTATACATATTTAAAGCTTCACCACACATGGGTGTAGAAGCGGCATAGTCGAGATAAATCACACCAAATCCTCCCTGCTTAAAAATAATTCCATTCAAAAACTCTTGAGATTATTGTAGGCATGTGTAAATATAAGTGTCAAGACACTTGTAAATATGAATGTACACAAAGCGGTTATCTGTTCGCTGAGAGCGGAACGATCAGCCGCATCGATATGGAGGGATTCTAATGTCTATGCTTGACGTTTTACAAGGAAATCGAGGGCTTATGCCAGAGCATTATAAGACACTGACGGTTGCTGAAATGGAGCAGCGAGTGGCCGAACTGAAACAAAAATGGGGACCCAAGCTGCTTATACCGGGCCACCACTATCAGAAGGACGAGGTTATTCAGTTTGCTGATATAACAGGAGATTCTCTACAGCTTGCTCAAATGGCTGCACAAAATCAGGAAGCGGAGTTCATTGTATTTTGTGGGGTCCATTTTATGGCGGAGACAGCGGATATGCTAACTACCGATCGACAGACTGTTGTCCTGCCGGATATGCGTGCAGGTTGCTCGATGGCAGATATGGCGAATGTGGAACAGACAGAACGAGCATGGAAGCATTTACAGGAGTTGGTAGGAGATACGATCATTCCGTTAACGTATGTAAATTCCACAGCAGAGATCAAAGCCTTTGTAGGACGGCATGGTGGGGCTACCGTGACTTCTTCGAATGCTAAGCAAGTGCTGGAGTGGGCGCTGAAGCAAAAGGAACGTATTTTGTTTTTGCCGGATCAGCATTTAGGTCGCAATACAGCTTACGATCTTGGAATTCCGCTAAATGAAATGGCCGTGTGGAATCCGCTGGCAGATCAGCTTGAGACTGAACAGGACCCAGCAACCGTAAAAATTATTTTATGGAAAGGGCATTGCTCTGTTCATGAAAAGTTTACAGTAGATCATATTCGCAACGTTCGCGAGCGTGATAAGAACGTCCGGGTCATCGTTCACCCCGAATGCTCTTATGAAGTCGTACAGCTCGCAGATTGCGCGGGCTCCACAAAATTCATCATCGATACCATCCGTGCGGCAGAGCCAGGGACCCAATGGGCTGTTGGCACAGAAATGAATCTCGTGCAACGAATCAAGCAGCAGTACCCTGAACAGCAGATTGAATCGCTCAATCCCGATATGTGTCCCTGCCTAACCATGAACCGGATCGATCTTCCCCATTTGCTGTGGGCAATGGAACAGTTTGACCGGGGTGAGCCTGTGGGTGTGATTCGTGTGGATGCTCAGATCAGACAGGATGCTGTACTAGCATTGAATCGTATGCTTGCTATCCGTTAAGTTTTACCGTAATATAGAGCGTCCTTCCACCGGATTTGAGCATTAGACCGAAGGAGCAGAAATAATTATTTCAGTTGCTTGTGATCCAACCCGTATCTCTAATTAAAGATTAGTCGCTTGTCCGGTTTCGTGCTATAATTGTAGCAACAAACCGAAGGAGGTGAATCCCTTGTTTGAGCTTCAAGACCTACTCCCTTATTTATTTACAATCGGCTTGCTGTGCACAGTGACTTATACGTATCTCGCTCATTTGCACGGCAATGTACCCGAATGCTGGGTCGAAGGTGGGCCCGTGAGGTCTCATGCCTCTCCGCAGATGCCGATGTCTGCCCGTGGACAGGACATGCCTGTCCGGCTGGCCCGACATATCCGGCGTAAAGAAGCGCCGGATGAAGATGCATCCGATTGTTCTCCCTCGTTGAACGATGGCACAGCCAATCAACGAGGAGGAACATATGAAACGATTCAAGGGATTCACCTTTTGGGGTAAAAAAGAACGGATATTTGGATTAATGGTAGCGTTGGCGGTGGTCATGCTACTGTCTGGTTGTGGTGCGAATGCTGCGGAGATAAATGCACAGACACCCGGATTTTTTAATCATTACGTGGTGTTCCCGCTTTCTTGGCTTATTCAGCAATTGGCGCAATGGTTTGGTGGAAGCTTTGGGCTGGCGATTATGACATTGACATTCATTGTCCGTCTGGCCTTACTGCCTCTTATGATGCGTCAAACGCGTGCCCAGCAGGGTATGAAGCGCAAGATGAGCGCTATGCAGCCCGACTTGGACCGAATTAAGAAGAAGTATGAAAACAAGAAAGATACCACCAGCCAGCAGAGTATGCAGCAGGAAATGATGTCGCTTTACAAAGAACATCAATTCAATCCGCTTAATATCGGTTGTCTGCCTATTCTCATTCAGCTCCCGATCTTGAGCGGTATGTATACAGCAATCCGCTTAACCCCGGAGCTCGCATCTCACTCTTTCCTATGGTTCCGGCTCGGACAGCCGGACTGGGTTTTGTCAATCGTCGTCGCAATTGTATACTTGGCACAGGCCAAGCTTTCTCAGTTTCAGATGACGCCTGACCAGCGCAAGCAATTTGCGATCATGGGCTATCTTTCACCGATTATGATGGCGGTCTTTTCCTTCAATGCCCCTGCTGCCATGCCATTATATTGGACAGTAAGCGGCACCTTCTTGCTGCTTCAGTCGCTGTGGTTCCGCAGACGCTATCCAATAGAGGAAGCAGAGAGTAAGGTTAAACTTGGAGAAGTCACACCAACCTAATTAGTAGATGATGCTTGTTTAACTTGGGAATTACGTTTGTAGTATGCCACGTGTAATCATAGGATGTCATTCGAGCCGTTTATAAGGCTTGAATGGCGTCCTTTTTTGTTGCTGCTTTTTTCGCTACAGTCCGCTTGCGATTTTGTAGTCAATATGAATTTCTTATATTATAAAATGATTCTGAAAGTGATATTTTTTGAAAACGGGTTTCATTATGTGGAGGATGCAACTAATTCTTTTAATGAAATGATAAGGGAAAAGTGGGCAAAGTAAGACCTATATCTAAGCTAATGCTGCACTTTGTTTTATCACGCAATGAATATTATGGAGGAACTACAGAAAATGAAGCAAACATCAACAAAGCTGCCCATTTCCTTGGCTCTGCTCACATGTATAGTATGTGCATTCGGTTTTGGCTTAATCGCATTATGGGTGAGTGACCATCAAGTTCGGCATTTTGACCAGGAAATTATTTCGGTTATTGGACAACTGGAGTCGCCCGCCATGACCCGTGTAATGAAATTTTTCACCATGATCGGCAGCGGAATTCCAGTTGTGATCATTGTTTTAATGGCCATGTTCGTGCTCTATAGAGTATTGGGACACCGCAGAGAACTGCTTTTTTTGGCGGCTGGTGTATTGGGATCGGTAATGCTGAATACGATACTGAAAGTACTTTTTCAGCGTGCGAGACCGGAGATTCACCGTATTATTGAAGAGAATGGATACAGCTTTCCAAGCGGACATTCCATGACAGCTTTCAGCATGTATGCGGCGCTGACATTTTTAGTGTGGAAGCATGTTCCTTCTAGGCTGGGGCGTATCCTTCTTATTGTACTCAGCAGCCTGCTGATTGTAGCAATCGGGACGAGCCGCATTTATTTGGGCGTACATTATCCGAGCGACGTTGTGGGTGGCTATTTTATGAGTGGCTGCTGGATGGCAGCTTGTATTTGGTTTTATCAGCGGTACGAAGAACGACGAATGCTGTCACTTCGCTCTAAATCGACAGCATAACGGGTTGCATAAATAATGAAGTTTCTAAAAAAAGCAGACGCTTTAGCGTCTGCTTTTCATTTGGACAGAGGAAGTGTGTTCAGTCATCTTGGTTCTGGCCTGTTCACCAGGCTTGAGCCCCAGCTTCTGCTCCCATTTTTCATAAAATATAATAGCCGCCTGCATAAAGATGCCAGGTAGCTTCCGACTTCGAATGAATTGATGAACGCCGATGGCACAACCTGCACCAATAAGCGCACCTGCCAAAATATCCGAGGGATAATGCACTCCGGTCCATACGCGGGATACTGCGATGAGTACAGCTAAAATAACCCAGAGAACACGAAATTTTTGATGATGAAGCCATAAAATGGCAGCCAGAGAAAACGCTCCAAGTGCATGGTTACTCGGGAATGAAGCATTGGGATCATGATGAATAAGCTGAATGACTGAATGTCCGACAAAAGGCCGATCTCTGTAAAACAAATGTCCAAGACCCCAACTAATTACAAAGCCGATACAAACCGTTATAACGGCTTCTAAAACCATCATTCGATGCGGCATTTTAAAGGTGAACCAGTAAATCAGCAAAGCCACTCCGAATAAATACGGTGCATATTGCGCCAAGAAACGCATGGTTCCATTCAAAAAGGCGAGGGAATTAGCGAGTTCATTGATCCAGTGAAATAAAGCATAGTCTACATTAATTAACATGAATAAATTACTCCTTAACATCAAAAAATTGAATAACAAAGTTATATTATAGAGCGACTACACGGATAAAAGCTTAAAATCAAATAAAAAATGAATGTCATTTCCGTTACTCATTTGCTTTTTCTATAGAAATAGGTGGTTTTGCGATGGAAAAGTCGGTGCTGGTCATTGATGATGAAGAGAAGATATCCAGATTGCTTCAGTTGGAGTTATCCCATGAAGGATATGCAGTTGAAATCGCACAAACGGGCAGAGAAGGATTGGAAAAAGCTCTAGCACGTACATGGGATATCATCATTCTGGATGTCATGCTGCCGAAAATGAACGGGGTCGAGGTGCTGAAGCAGATTCGAAAAGTGAACAATCATACACCAGTAATTATGGTCACTGCACGTAACACGACTCCTGATAAGGTTTCAGGTCTGGATGAAGGTGCCAATGATTACATTACGAAGCCTTTTGAGATTGAGGAGTTATTAGCGCGGATGCGGGCCAGTATGAGGCATCAAATGGAGCCAACAGCTACCGCTTCACAAAAAGAGGACAAGTTGTCGTCCAGGCTCCAAGTGGATAGTTTGGTGTTGGAACGCAAGACTAGGTCAGTGGTGCGGGAAGAAAACCGAATCGAACTGACGCCCAAAGAATATGATCTGCTTCTCTATCTGATGGAGCACAAAAATCAGGTATTGCAGCGGGACGAATTGATTCAGAACGTGTGGGGGTTTGATTTTGTTGGTGATACGAATGTCGTAGATGTGTATATCCGGTATGTTCGCAAAAAAATTGATCATGGATACAAAAAGAAATTAATTAAAACCGTACGTGGTGTGGGGTACTGCATCAGGGAGGAAGAACATTGAAGCTGCGGACCAAAATCACCCTGCTCAGTTCTATTTTAGTGATGATAATACTCCTGTTTGTGGATGTCACGGTTCATTTGTTGTTCGTCAAAATCGCTACGCGAAATGAAAGAGAAGTGCTGCAAAATAAGTGGACTGAAATCATTGCCGAAACCGGACATACCATGATTCTGAAGAATGCATGGAGTCCAAAATTGAAAGATGAGCTTTCCGGAGATACTATTCTGAGGGTGTTTGATCAGCAATCCCGACTTCTGTATGAAGTAAGTCGCCAGTCACGCTTTAAGCTGGGCGATATTCGTTTTAACACTTCTCAAAGCTCTCAATTGACTGATGTACAGGGTCATAAAATTCTGGTAATCCATCTCCCCGTGCTTTCTCCGGAGGGCAATCAGAAGGGAACGCTGGAGATCGTGGAAAAATGGGATGCACTCGAAACCAATCTCGATATTTTAAATACGATTCTCATCACTTCGACTGTAGGAGCAATGATGCTAAGTTTGGTAGGGAGCACGATTTTGGCGAATGCCATATTGCTGCCGATTTCCAGTAGTATTCAAACGATGCAGGAAATTGAGAGAAGCTTAAAATTTAAAAAAATCCCCGCTGGCAGTCATAATCAAGATGAATTGTCCCAAATGACCGCTACTTTTAACCGAATGATGGAGAGATTAGAAGAAAGCTTTCAGAGCCAGCAGCAGTTTGTTTCAGATGCCTCACATGAACTGAATACCACACTTATGATTATTGAGGGCTATGCCAACATGCTGCGGCGGTGGGGCACGCGTGATGAGGACATTCATAAGGAATCCATTGAATCGATCTATGAAGAAACTCAGCGAATGCGTACGATGACACAGCAGTTGCTGACTCTTGCCTCCTCACAGCAGAAAGACCCTGAGCCGCATGAGCGGATAGAAATGATCGGTTGTTGTCAACAGGTAGTAGCGCATCTCAAGCCTGTACATGATCGTCAAATTTCTATTTTAACCGAAGAGAAAGAAATTTGGCTGGATGCCAACCTGACAAAAATGAAGCAATTGCTAGTGATCCTACTGGATAATGCATTAAAATACAGCTCGGATGAGATTGAAATAGGCTTATCTAAAGATAAAAAGGATGTCTATATCCGGGTTAAGGATTATGGGATCGGAATACCTGAGGGCGAGATCAAGCGGGTCTTCGAACGATTTTATCGGGTAGATAGCTCCAGGCATCGTAAAACTGGAGGGACCGGGCTGGGGTTGCCGATTGCCAAGGCAATTACAGATGCTCATCAGGGTACGATACGTATGGAGAGCGTAGAAGGAGAAGGAACGGTAGTCATCGTCACGCTGCCCCAAAGACAAAAGGAAAGGCTGTCCCTCCAGTAGAAATATCTACTCGCGGAACAGCCCTTTTTATTGTTATTTGTAAGTTAAGCATTCGGTGGATGGGAATCAACTAAAATTTATCCTAGAGGACACGACGTGCTGTTGTGTAATTGCGGCTCCACCAGCCCGAATTTAGATCTGTAACCGTTACGCCGCCTTTACCATACGTATGCAGAATTTTGCCGTTCCCCATGTAAATGGCTACATGATGAATTGGCGCATAGAAAAAGACCAAATCGCCTTTTTTCAGCTGACTACGCGGTACGAAAGTGCCAACAGTTGATTGCTGTCTGGACGAACGTGGAAGCTTGATGCCATTTTGTGCAAATACATATTGAGTGAACGAAGAGCAGTCAAAAGATCTTGTATTGCCTGCTGGGGCTCCATGCTCATAACGCACACCCATAAACTGGGAACCTTTAGAAATAATCTGATCAGCTTTACTTGCCGAAGCGGCATGAGTGGTGGCTGGCCCAACGACGAAGCTCCCTGCGCTCAATGCCAAAGTCATAGTAAAGCAAATACCCATCCACAATTTTTTTGAAGTACGTTTCATATATAAATTCCTCCGTTATTCGTATTGTGTTGATGTCCTGAAATGACAATAACACAAATAAAATGTCCGGAATTTACCACTCATGGTTACAAACCTGTTACCCCAACGCTTTGTCCTCATTTATTAGAAAACGATGAGAATTTTCTCCTTAATTTTAGCTTGACAAATTGTATAGACTCCCCTTATAGATAGGCTCGTATGGCAAAAAACGACTTGCAGACGATTGGCACAAGCAATCACGCAAAATATACATACCTATATACTACAGTTTATAACTTGTACGGGAGTATGCTCTGATTCCCGTTGACATCGTAAGGATCACACCGTATTTCCGGTCAGGAAGGGGAATTCGTATGGCTTCAAGGCAGAATAAAGCACTCAAAAAACGGCGTCTAACCATTGTTCAGGTCATTTCCAACTATCCCGATGCACAACCGGTACCCTCTAACAAAGGCGGAACGGAAAAGGTCGTGCATGAATTAACTGAGGAATTGGTGAGACGAGGGCATCATGTATCGCTGTTTGCCGCCCGTGGGAGCAGGAGCAGTGCGCGGTTGATTACCTACCCCAAGGGTTTGAAACAAAGTCAGATCCCCCAATATGTACTCCGGCATATGCCTTCCAACACACATATCATTCATGATCATACTTTTCGTTCTTCTGTGGGACGTAGGAAGCTGCCTTGTCCATCAGTATGCACCGTTCATCTTCCAGTGAAGAGACACGGTAAAAACCCGGTATATGTCAGTAAACGAGCGCGTCAGCTGATGGGCAGGGGCAAAGGTTTTTATATCTATAATGGTATCAACACCCATGAATACGAGTTCAGCAGTGAGAAGCGTGGCTACTTGCTGTTTATGGGCAGAATCATACGAGATAAAGGTGTATTGCAGGCCATTCAGGTTGCAGAACGAACAGGAAAAAAACTGCTTATTGCAGGTCCTATCAAAGCTCCAGAATTTTTCCGTAAAGAGATTCAGAAACGAATTCAGCGTAATCCGAATATACGCTATGTAGGTGCAGTTGGAGGTGCTCAGAAACAGAAGCTGCTGAAACATGCAGAGTGTCTGCTGTTTCCGACACTGTGGGAAGAGCCATTTGGACTCGTAATGGTCGAGGCCATGGCTTGTGGAACACCGGTGCTGGCATTAAAAAATGGCTCCGTTCCCGAGGTACTCTTGGGCTTTCCACAGTTGATTTGCAAATCAGTTAGCCAAATGGCAGGAAAGGCACAGCAAAAAAATTATCCGTCACCAGCGCAGCTTCGTTCATATGTCAACCAAAGATTTACCAACAAACAGATGACCAGTAACTACTTAAGACTATACCGTGAAATCATCCGTCGGCGAGAACAGAAGAGAGGACAACGACAGCCTATACGGAGGTGAAGGGGATGCAGGTCAAACGATATATGCTCGGAAATGGCTCTTGGGCAACTCCTTATTATATAGTCACAGGGGGGCAGAAAGGTCCGTGTGTGATGGTGGTCGCGGGGATACATGGTAATGAAATAGCTAGCATACGAGCTGCTGAGAAACTGGTGAAGCTTTTGAATCAGCAAAAACTGCGAATTAGCCAGGGTAAGCTTATAATTGTACCGATTGTAAACCAAAAGGCTTACCGCAAACGGATTAGAGGAATACCTGATCTTAATCGAACCTTTCCGCGCAAAAAAAAGCAGCTAGCAACACAACCGCTTTCCGCTGCTCTATTCAAATTAACACAAAAGCATCAACCTGAATGGTACCTCGACTTGCATGAGGCTAACGGATTGTCACAAAAGGATGCCAAGGTGCTTGGTCAAACGCTGATCTCCAACAAGGGTAATCCGGTGGTTCCTACGGTTCGTCGGATTATTAAGCGAATGAATCGCTCCATCCAGGTGAGCGACCGACATTTCAACATTCGGCTGCATGAGCTTCCAGGTTCCTCCCGCACCGCTGTAGCCCGTATTTTAGGTGCACGCGCGGTTACCGTGGAAACGGGTTGGAGCCTGCCTAAGAAAGTACGCATACACTATCAGTTGGAGATCGTTCAGCATTTTTTAAAAGAAGCCGGAATAGTCAAAGGTAACTGCATCACAAAATAATATCGCTTCTGGAGCAAGGGCTTTTTCACCTTGCTCAGAAGCGATTTTTTATGTGCGACCTGCGACCTTCGTTCAGAATCCGTAGCGTGCATTATATCTGAGGATTTTGCAAAAATCCAATAAGCGACTTCCAATGAACAATATATAGATCGAAATGGTCTAGTTCGTCTATATATTGCACTTTGGAGCGACTGAAATCAAATTTTGCAAAATCCTGATCTATGTGTTGTCAGGACTCGGATTTATAGAAGGCGTTCACCAAGCTGTTTCCCAGACGTACCTCAATTAGCTCCAGTGGTGTATCCAGATCGGCACGGATTGTGTGATGCGTATCGACCGGAATGCTAAATACAGAACCGCTTGCCGCAGCAAAACGTTCTCCGTTCAGCATGACCTCTCCCCGGCCGGACACGATCGTCCATACTTTAAGTCCACTGCCGTGAATACGGCCATTCAAACGTTGATCTGGCAGTACCGTCAGCCGTATGGCCAGTATATCGCTCAGACTCCGATGATCAAATTCGTCCAGCACTCGGTAACTGCCCCAAGAGGTTTCACCATGCATGGGGTGAAGTTGAAGTTTACCTAGCTGCTCCTTGATTACGTGGGCATGGCTCTTGGACGCAATGAGAATGCCATCGGGACTCGCGGCAGCAATAATATCTTCCACACCAATGACATGAAGTGGATAGGGCAGCTCATTAACGATATGCGTGCCGTGAGTCTGCCCACTAATCTGTCCACGCCCGATTACTTGACTGTTTAGCTGCTCTGTTAGAGCCTGCCAGTTGCCGATGTCGTGCCATTCGCCATCGTAGGGCAGGACGATGGCATGTTCGGCACGCTCTGCAATCTCTTCGTCGAAACTGCGAACGGGGAGGCTATCATACATCGCGCATAATGCTTTATCGTTCAGCGGCAGATCACTTCGCTCCATACAGGACAACATATACCGTAATGTAAAAGCGTAAACACCACAGTTCCAGAGCGCGCCCTGATGAATAAGCTGTTGTGCTCCGGGGAGATCCGGCTTTTCTGTGAAGCGAGCAACTTGCGCATAGGAAGTTTTCCCTTCCCGTATCATTTGCAGACCCGGAACGACGTAGCCGTATTGGTCGGAGGGATGAGTGGGCCTTGTCCCAAGCATAGCCAGATCGGCTCCGCTCTCAAACAATATGCCGGAGAGCGCTGCTATGCTATGGAAGAAATCCTCTCCTGCAAACATGTCCGCTGGGGCAATGCAGAGAACTTCATCCAGCCCTGTGCCTCTGGTGTGAAAATAAGCAGCTGCCAGTGCAGCAGCGGTGAAGGTTCCACGTTTGGCAGGCTCGCCCAGAACGGGCAGACGACCTTCTGTATGGCGAAAGGCTAGATTTACCTGACTCCGATGAGCCAGAAGCAGGGCAGAGGAATCCAGCCCGGTTAAGGTAAGCTGACGGTACACCCGACCGAGCATAGATTCCTTATGCCCGTCAGGAGCGGACAACAACCGGAGAAACAGCTTCGACCGGATTTCGTTGGATAGTGGCCATAGCCGTTTTCCGGCACCACCGCATAATAATACGATGCGCACGGACGTTTCCTCCTTCAATGCAGATCTATTTTGGACTGCATCATTTTGCAGGATTTTAAAAACTATTTTAGCGATGATTCAATCTTTGTTTTTGGAGTAAGCTGGTACACCTTGCGTTGATGAAAAGATAAGGAGCGATAGCTCTTAGCCAAGACATCCAATTGTTTTTGCGACAGGGAAGAAGCCCGACGATGAAGCGCTTTATTCAATGACTTGCGCAAAATCATCCGAGAGGGCTGATTACTGTATAAATAGTTGGCATACGTTTCATATTCGGAAAACCCAAACTGTTTTGTCCGGTCTATACTGTGGATAATTGCGTTGTACCAAGGTTTTCCATGACGGGCCTCGATAACTTGCTTGAGCTGGGTAAGCCGCGCTTTTTCAAAAAGCATATAATGAGTAACAAAGGACTTTGGTGAGGGAGCTTTAACGCCCATCAGCTTGTGATGGGTGCGAAAATACTCAGGCTGGCTCCAGCTGCGGTAGTAAAAAATCGTTTTTCCGTCTTTACGGAACGTATGTGGACGAATCAAAACCGTGTCCGCGTCAATGACGAGGAAAAAAGAGGCTTTACTGATTTTGTCGCCATTCATTTTGAGCAATTGTTGATACAGCCAGCCTGAACGGTCCCAGCGCGTTGTTCCGTAATGGATATGTTTTTTGGTAATGGGCAGCACCGTTTTTTCGTCTATAAATGTACATTTCTTGTTTACGCACAGTCGGCGAATCCCGGTGCTTTGCGGTGAAACAATATAAATATTTCCAATTCGGTGCTGCACGTGACGGCGCAGACTGTCAATTACCAGCGGTAGTGTGGCAATATCTTTATCAATTGCGGGAATCAGAACATCGATTGTAAGGGAACCCTTCCGTGGACCATCCGATTGCGCTGACATGTTATTCACTCCCTATATGTGCAAATATACGCTCCCAGCGTCTCCCAATATCGTATGCTTGGACAGGCGCTTTCGACCGGGCAAGGTCAAACGTCCATTTCTATGCAGGACAGGGCTGATGAAGCTTCGAATGGGGAGTTAGCGCATACGATAGATTGATCTTTTTTAACAAGAGCGTTCTACCTGAGAGTAGAGAGGAGAGGGGCAAGTGAATTCTTCACAAGCGCAGGCGTCGCGCAGCAAATGGCATAAAACCCAATTGTTGCTTCAGAATGGAAGCATCAAACCTTATGTACCAGAAACTCGCAAATATAACAAAGCAAATTTGAAGTCAATGCTGGAGAAATACGGTATGGTCTATGTAAAACCCGAGCGAGGTACCTTTGGTAAAGGTGTAATGAGAGTAGAGCAGGAGGCTGGCCAGCGTTTCGCCTATCAATATGAGGAAACGCGTCAAGAATTTAAACATTTGGATGCACTATATACCAGCCTATCGAAACATACGGGGAAGAAAAGTTATCTTATTCAAAAGGGAATCCATTTACTACGCCATCAAATGCGTTATTTTGATATTCGGGTCATGGTGCAGCGTAATGAAAAAGGGCTATGGGAGTCTACTGGAATTATTGGACGTCTGGGTCATCCCCGTAAAATCGTGACTAACTATCATAGTGGTGGCAAGCCGATGGCCTTGGAGCAGTTACTAAAATCCCATTTATCGCAAAGCAAACAGGCGGAGCTGGTCAAGAAACTAAATGAACTGGGTCTTACCATCGCCAAACAACTGCAAAAAACATATCCAAATTTCCGGCAAATTGGTGTGGATATTGGACTGGATCATCGCTTTACCCCATGGATTATTGAGGTGAATACGAAGCCGGACCCATATATTTTTAACCAATTATCAGATAAGTCCATGTACCGTAAAGTATTAGGCTATTGGCGACTGGCTAATGAAAGAAGGAAGGTTAGGGTCCCAAGCAAAGACACAAATAAAGATAAGAACAAAGATAAGAATGTAATTAAGGATTTTAAAAAAGAAAAAGTATCTTGATTAGTGGATTGCTTCATTGCCAGCCCACTCCTATATGAACAATGGAGTGGGTTATTTAAAATTGAACAACCTGTGACCCTGTGCTATGCTTACATGAAAGAGAAGCTAGACGTACTAATGATGATCTTTACTATGCGTATAAACATCTGATGATACGACGAATAGAAAGGATGTACAGCCATGAATTCTGTCATTGAACTTAACAATGTAAGCTGGAAGAGAGATAACCGCACCATACTAGATCAAATCAATTGGCAGGTAGCTGAGGGAGAGCACTGGGCTGTACTCGGCTTGAATGGGTCAGGTAAAACAACGATGCTCAATATGATTAACGGTTACATATGGCCAACCACAGGTAGTGTTGGTGTATTGGGCCATACCTTTGGGGATGTGGATCTGAGGGAGCTGCGCAAATCTATTGGTTGGGTCAGTTCCTCTTTACAGGAAAGAATTAATGGGAGTCAGCGTACGCAGGATGTTGTTATTAGTGGCAAATTTGCCTCCATTGGACTTTATGATCAGACGACGGATACAGATTATGAACAGGCCGTTCAGCTTATGACGCAACTGGGGTGTGCTCATCTCGTGGATCGGTTGTATCAGGGATGCTCACAGGGAGAAAAGCAGAAAGTGCTTATCGCCCGCGCATTAATGGCCTCGCCCAAGCTACTGATTTTGGACGAGGCGTGTAATGGTTTGGACTTTTTTTCCCGGGAAGCATTGCTGGATAGCATTCGCCAGTTATCGGAGTCGCCGGCTTCGCCGAATTTACTGTATGTTACACATCATATCGAAGAAATTCTACCGATGTACACGCATACGATTTTAATCCGCCGGGGCACGGTATTTGCTAAAGGTAAAACGACTGATATTCTAAGCAGTGAAACGCTTAGTGCTTTTTTTGAAACGCCTGTGCAAGTAGAATGGAGACAGAATCGCGCATGGCTCTCTATGGTGTAGAGAGTCTTTTTTTTCTCGCTAACCTGCTACCAACATAATCAGAATAGGCAATATCAGGAATGAGGCAAACGTGCTCCACAGGATGCAGGTGGAAACCAGTTTTGGCGATGCATTAAATTTTTCTGCTAAAATGACAGCATTCACAGCAACAGGCATTGAGGCAAGAATGAAGAGAACGGAGAACAAAAGACCTGAAATTCCCAGTATCAGCATAGCAAGACAAGCCGCAAGCGGGGAGAGTAGAAGCCGAATTGTTAGTCCGGCGTAGCTGGCTTTTTTAATAGACGACTCCAACTTAAATATTTTTACATAAGCCATCTGGGTACCCAGAATCGCCAGCACGACCGGAGAATAGGCAGCAGCAATCATCGAGACGCCTGATTGAATTCCTGAGGGAAGATGCCAGTCCAGTAGCCGCAGTCCCATGGCGAGTAGAGCTGCATAGATCGCAGGAAGTGAAAACACCGACTTAACAGCACTTTGAACAGAAAATTCAGAGCGGGCTGCAAAGTAAACGCCAATGGTATTGACCATAATTATCTGGATGACGACATACACGGAGGCTTTATCCAGACCGAGCTGCCCAAAGGCAAGTAAAATTAGGGGCAGGCCATAATTTGCACTATTGGTGAGTGTGGAGATTAAGGTAAGTCCAGCCGTTTCCGGAGTGCTCAGTCTAAAGATTTTCCCTGCTAATTGTGCAATTCCCCACAACAGCAGCAGGTTTAATATTGAAAAAACGGCAGTCTGCGCCACATCATGCCAGGTAAGCTGTGCTTTGAGTAGCGTGTCCAGAATCATTGCGGGGCTTAAAAAATATAAATACAAAGTCGAGAGCGGTTTCGTTTCCAGCTTCATGAATTTTCCAAGTAAAAATCCGGCGATCACCGGAATGGACAGCGGAACGATAACCGATAATAGAGTTGAAAGTACGATTTGAATCATGAATTCCACCCATCCTTTCTGTAATGACATTTTCCATTATAAGACGCTACTTTCGAGCCCGTCCAAGATGAAAATACAATCAAGGTCATAGGTATATACTATGAAGAGTTGGACACTTATTGTGAAAATAACAAAAGGGATGCCCACAGCCATGATGAACGGCTAATAGGCATCCCTTTTGTTATAATAAACCAATAATACTGCTGGTTTATGCAGTAGCCATGGTTTCCGCTTTGGTTCGGCAATCGTCAGAGCAATAGTGCTGATGCTGTTCTTCGCAATCCGGACATGCAATATGCTGGAGATTGCACACTGGGCAGTTGATATAATGATCGCTCGGCGTTTCACAATGGAAGCACTTGCCGACAATGACGTCCTCATCCGTATGATTGATCGGAATCGAGATTCGTTCGTCAAATACGTAGCATTTACCGTCAAACAAACGTCCTTGTACTTCCGGGTCCTTGCTGTAAGTCACAATGCCGCCATCCAACTGGCCTACATCGTTAAATCCTTCTTTGATAAGAAGACCCGATAACTTTTCGCAACGGATACCTCCGGTGCAGTACGTCAGAATTTTCTTGTCTTTGAACTGAGTCATATTGTTGCGAATCCATTGTGGAAATTCACGGAACGATTCGACTTCGGGGCGAATAGCCCCGCGGAAATGACCGATGTCATATTCATAGTCATTACGTCCGTCCAGAACAACTACATCTTCATCTTGAAGCTGTTCATAAAACTCCTTTGGTGACAGACGCTTACCGCTAATTTCATTAGGGTCCAGCTCATCTTCATGACGCAGCGTAACAAGCTCCTGACGATGGCGTACAAATATTTTCTTGAACGCATGACCGTCAGACTCATCTATTTTAATAACGATATCGTGGAATTTCGGATTGGCGCGCAAATCACGCATATATTGCTCCGTTTGCTCTACTGTACCAGACAGTGTTCCGTTGATTCCTTCCGCAGCAATCAAGATTCTTCCCTTGACGCCCAGCTCCTTGCAGTAAGCCAGATGCTCTGCCGTAAAGGTGGCAGGATCTTCAATGTTGACATATTTGTAAAACAACAAAATTCGATAAGTATGTTCACACATGTAAAATCACCCTCTGATTCAAGTCAAAGTTTTTTAAAAGCAATTTTAAATGTACCACATTCTTTTAGTTAGTCAACTTAAATGTATAAAAAGTGGAAATGAAAAAGGAGACGAGCGACAAAAGTAAGGGTTTACATTATAATAGTTACGTACTGATGAGGGGATTTTTGGTAGCAGGATGAGATCTACTGGATGAAAGGATGAATGAAATGAAGCATCATTTGACAGCGCATACACCACCTATGGGGTGGAATAGCTGGGATTGCTACGGTGCAGCAGTACGGGAAGAGGAAGTACGGGGAAATGCTCAATATATGGCGGAGCATCTGAAGGAATATGGTTGGGAATATGTCGTGGTAGATATTCAGTGGTATGAGTCAGGAGCAGTATCTTCACAGTATCGCCCGTTTGTCCCATTGGCAATGGATTCATTTTCACGTCTTATTCCAGCGGTGAATCGGTTTCCTTCGGCAGCAGATGGACGAGGCTTCCAAGCTCTTGCGGAATATGTACACGGTCTGGGATTGAAATTTGGTATACATATTATGAGAGGCATCTCCCGCCAGGCGGTGCATCAGGATACCCCGATTTTGGGAACCACAGCCACGGCGAGACAAATTGCGCATCCCAACTCTATTTGTCCCTGGAACACAGATATGTATGGGGTAGATGCATCCAAGGAAGGCGCACAGGAGTACTATAATTCGTTGTTTGATCTGTATGCGGAATGGGGTGTGGATTTTGTCAAAGTAGATGACATTGCTGCATCACGTCTCTATGGTATTCATTTGGCGGAAATTGAATTGATTAGGCGGGCTATCGCCCAATGCGGACGTCCGATGGTGTTGAGTCTATCGCCTGGTCCTGCACCGCTGGAGCATGCATCTGATTTAATCGCAAACGTGAATATGTGGCGTATGACTGATGACTTCTGGGATGTATGGCCTTTACTGTATGGTATGTTTGAGCGCTGCGAGAAATGGGCGGAACATGTAGGTCCGGGTCACTGGCCGGATTGCGACATGCTACCACTGGGTCATCTGGGTATTCGTTCGGTAGATTCGGTAGATTCCGGCAGCCATGACAGATGGACACGCTTTACTAAGGATGAGCAGCTAACGATGATGACCTTGTGGAGCATTTTCCGGTCTCCCCTGATGTTCGGGGGCGAACTGCGGGATAATGATGCATGGACTCTTTCTTTGCTGACTAATGAAGAAGTGTTAAATGCTCATCGCAACGGTTTGAATGCACGGCAGGTGTATAGAAAGGATGAACATATCGTTTGGACTTCACATAACGGGAAAGGGCATGTATATGCAGCTTTGTTTAATGCTGGGGATGAATCTTCAAAGGTGCGTGTATCCTTAAAAGACCTTGGTATTGAAGGTCAGGCAAATGCCAGAGATTTATGGAACCATGTAGATTTAGGTGTTTTAGCACAAGAGCTGTCCACAGATTTACCTCCTCACGGAGCAGCTCTATTTATTTTGAAATAGAGGATTTTGCAATAATCCTGAATAACATAATGTAAGGAAGAACTATGCTGTAGTTCCAACCCAATCACCCTATCGTAAAAGTGAAAGATATCTTTACAATAGGGTGTTTTTTTGCATGTGTAACTTTAGGATATTTTAACGAACTCGACATTATTCTTGGGAATATGACATTTGGAACGTGTTAATTTTATATAGTGCCTATTTCTGTACAAATTTAAATCATTTTAACGAATAGACTCGAGAAAGGAGTCAAATGATGAAATTAAAAAAAATCCACCAAAATGAACAGGACGAGCCTTGGCCCTCTAGCAAACCAATACTATGTATCGGAGGGGCCAATTTGGATCGTAAAATCATGATTAAAGGTACATTTCAGCTTCATACCTCCAATCCGAGCAGTACAAGACTGCAATCTTGCGGTGGGGTAGCACGAAATGTAGCCGAAAATTTAGGGAGGTTGAGCCAGCGGGTCAGCCTGCTGACCGCAGTTGGGGACGATGCGGAAGGTGAATTTATTATCGAACAGTCCAGCCGTTACATGCACGTGGTTCCTCTGCAAGTCCAAGGTGAACCGTCAACTGGGGTTTATACTGCCTTGCTGAACGAGCGTGGTGAACTGATTGTAGCGACAGCAGAAATGGAGATTTATGATCAGATTCGTCCTTCAGTAATTTTTGAAAATGCTCCTTTAATTGCCTCATCCCGACTCGTTCTGCTGGACACTAATTTCTCTATGAACGTAATTGCAGCCACCATACATGTCTGTCATGAGCATCGGATTCCGATTGTCGTTTCTTCGGTATCGGCCTCGAAGATGAGAAAGCTTCCCCGAAATTTGCATGGAGTGGAGTGGCTGGTATGTAAACCGGTGGAGGCTGAAGCCTATTTGGAGCTAGAACTTACAGATGATCAGCATATGTTGGATGCCACCCGAATTTTTCACAAACTTGGAGTTCAGAATGTCATTTTTATCTGCGGTGCTGATCGTGTTTTGTACGCCTCTCAGGATGGAACTCATGGCCAAATTCCCATTCATCCCGTTCAAGAGGTCATTGATGTCACAGGCGCAGATGATGCTTTTATTGCCGGGATGATATATGGAATTACCCAAGGTTATCCTATGGAGCAAGTGTGCCAATTTGGAATTAGCTGTGTCGACTTGACCCTGCAAACGGATCGGACGGTCTCAGAGACTCTTTCTATGAATAAACTTCATTCTAGGTTTCAGGAGCTGTATGGCACACATACGCAAAATTTTGTGTTTTTCAAGGGCGTGTATTTTAAAAAGAATGATACATAATTAATCAAGAGAACTCTAACCTACAACAGCGCATATTTGGAGCTTCACGTATGTAATGGCCTCAATTATTGAATTTGTAAAAGGAGCATGTTGTATGATGGACAGACTGATCTATTCTATGCGGCCCTTACAGGCAGAGCAGGGTAACGAGTTTCTTGCTGTGTAGCAGAAGATTATCTCCTTGACTAGAAATTACATTTCGTGTAAAGTGGTGAAAATTGTAATATATAGGAATAGTGTAGACCAAGGATCAAAGGTTCAATACTCGCTGTACAGAGAAGAAACTCATGGGCTGAAAGGTTTCTCGCCGCGAATGAACGTTTCCCTGCCTTGTGAGCTGTAGCGGTTTGTATGATAAACCGTTACCGGCTAGAAGCCGTTATCTGATGAAGGACCGTTCCCTGTATGGCTACGGTCAAATGAAGGGTGGTACCACGACACATTCGTCCCTGACGGATGTGTCTTTTTGCGTACATTTTATCGTCCATACAAGGAGGAAGCTACACATGCGCCAAAGCCAATTATTACTGACAACCTTGCGCGAAGCACCCGCAGAAGCTGAAGTAATCAGTCATCAGCTTATGCTGCGGGGAGGATTTATCCGCCAACTGGCGGCTGGAATGTACACCTATATGCCCCTGGGCAGACGGGTGCTCAGAAAAGTAGAGCAAATCGTACGGAATGAAATGGATCGCGTAGGGGCTGGGGAGCTGCTGATGCCTGTATTGCAGCCAACGGAGTTGTGGCAAGAATCAGGAAGATACGATGTTTATGGTCCTGAGTTGATGCGTTTGCAAGATCGGCATGGTCGGGAGTTTGCTTTGGGGCCTACACATGAAGAGGTCATTACGTCTTTAATACGAAATGAAGTGAATTCTTATCGCAAATTGCCTGTAACGTTGTATCAAATTCAAACCAAATTTCGGGATGAACGACGTCCGCGATTTGGCCTGCTTCGCAGTAGAGAATTTTTGATGAAGGATGCCTATTCGTTTGATGCACATTGGGAAGGACTAGATCATACCTATTCGACCATGTTCCAGGCATATCATCGCATTTTCACTCGCTGTGGTCTAAACTTTCGTGCAGTAGAAGCAGATGCGGGTGCCATTGGTGGCGAAGGTGAAACCCATGAATTTATGGCTCTAGCTGATATTGGAGAGGACACCATTGTAGCATGTACCTGCTGTGAATATGCAGCTAATCTTGAAAAAGCCGTGGCGCGATCGACGGGAAAAATAGAAATATCTCCTGTCTCATATAAAAATGAACAAGTCAGCCCTCCTTCTTTTGATACAGCTAAAATGGAAAAATTCCATACTCCAGGCCTGTGTACAATAGATCAACTGGTTGAATCGCTTCACATAGAGCCCAAAGAAATCATCAAAACACTGATTTATATGGCTGACGATCAACCTATTGCTGTAGTTGTTAGGGGGGATCATGAGGTTAACGAAGTGAAAATTAAACATATTTTAGGTAGTGAAAAATTCGAAATAGCAAGTACAAACATCGTGTCAAAGGCGACTGGAACCCCCTCGGGGTTCATAGGCCCATGCGGATTGACAATCCCTGTGTGGGTGGATTACGCCGTTGTCCAAATGTCCAGCGGTATCGCAGGCGCGAACGAGCTGGATTACCATTATCGACATGTGAACCCAAGGCGCGATATAGATCTTCGGCATGTGGCTGACTTGCGCAATGTCATAGAAGGGGATAGATGTCCTCGATGTGACGAAGGGGAATTGAAACTTCATCGTGGAATTGAGATCGGACACGTATTTAAATTGGGCACCAAATATAGTGAGAAGCTGGGTGCGACCTTTCTGGATGCGTCTGGAGCTGAGCAAGCGATGATTATGGGCTGCTATGGCATTGGCTTATCCCGGATCCTTTCTGCCATTGTAGAGCAAAATCACGATCAGAACGGAATGATATGGCCTTATGCACTAGCCCCGTTTCAAGTTCATATTATTCCGATTTCTGTGAAAGACAGGCTTCAGATGCAAATAGCCGAGAAATTACACAACCAGCTGCAGGATCGCGGTGTGGAGGTGCTGCTGGATGATCGTGAGGAACGGCCTGGGGTTAAATTCAAAGACTCCGATTTAGTAGGTATTCCCGTGCGCATCATCGTAGGTAAAGATGCCGAACACGGGAAAGTAGAGTTAGTGGAACGAAAAAGCTGCAACAAAGAGACGATTCGTATTGAAGATGTAGAGAGACGAATATTGGAACTACACTAAGCATCTATATCCCGTAGAATATGGCCTTCTCCGAGTGTAATCTCATGAAAGTCCGCCATCTGACGTGCCTGAAACCGGATTGGCTTGTCCCGACCTATCATAATGATATTTTGAACGTCGGCAGCGCCTTCCGAGGGGAGCGAGAAAGTTGAGACATAGGCAAATTCTTCACGTAACGTTGTATGAATGGCATTGATCAAATGGTCGTGTTCACTTTTGCCCATTAAATTCATGATCAGGGAGCCTTCGGAATCCAGCTTTTCTTTGGCCATCTTGAAAAATTCCCAGGATACTAAATGCAAGGGCGTACCCAGCTCCGTGAAGGCGTCCAAAATAACATAGTCATAAGCATCCGGCGCTTCCTTCTCCAGAAGGCGTCGTCCATCGCCAACAGTCACATTATCCTGATCGTATCCAAAGAATGTTCGGCTGAACTCTACAACTTGTGCATCCAGCTCGGCAATCTTAAAACGTTTATCTGTAAAATGACCCGCTATTGTACCTATACCGTGCCCGATAACAAATACATCTTCAAATGATGGATCGTTCAGCTCCATAAGATGGATAATTGCTCTCGGATATTCGAACAAAATGCGTTGTGGATGATTCAAGTCCACCGCGCCTTGGACGGCTGTATTTGAAAACTGCATCACCCGAAATAATCCCTTTTCACCATACAGCTCGGTGGTTTCGTATACTGTGATTTCATGATTATGGCTCAACTTTTTGTACAAGACATCCAAGTGAATGATCTCCTTCAAGTCAGACTTCCTCTTCATCTTAGACATGGATAGGGAGATTGTCCATAGATGAGGAGAAATGAAAGTACACATTTTCAAGCATCCCTAATTAGGTAGAATTGTTTATTTTTCCATAACAGAGTTGTTTAAACTTGTTCGTATGTCCTTTAGGAGATATAATATACAAGGATATAATGAAGTTCGTTGTGTATATTCATACAGGAAGAGAGCGGGATATTATGGGACGTAAGTGGAATAACATTAAAGAAAAGAAGGCATCCAAGGATGCTAATACGAGTCGTATATATGCTAAATTTGGCGTGGAAATTTATGTGGCAGCCAAACAAGGCGAACCTGATCCTGAATCCAATCGGGTACTAAGAGTAGTTCTAGAACGTGCAAAAACGTACAATGTACCCAAAGCAATCATTGACCGTGCTATTGAAAAAGCAAAAGGTGCTGGCGATGAAAACTACGTAGAGCTTCGTTATGAAGGTTTCGGACCGAACGGTTCCATGGTCATTGTAGATGCGCTGACCAATAACGTTAACCGTACAGCATCGGATGTGCGTTCTGCTTTTACTAAAAATGGTGGTAGCCTGGGTGTGAGCGGATCTGTAGCCTACATGTTTGATTCAACAGCAGTTATTGGTCTGGTGGGTAAAACCGCAGATGAAGTGCTGGAGCTACTGATGGAGGCAGATGTAGAGGTACGTGACATCATTGAAGAAGATGAAGCCGTCATCGTATATGCAGAGCCTGATCAATTCCATGCTGTGCAGGAAGCTTTCAAACAAGCAGGAGTAACTGAGTTTACCGTTGCGGAGCTCACCATGCTTGCCCAAAATGATATTTCTCTTCCAGAAGATGCACAGGTTCAATTCGATAAACTGATTGATGCATTAGAAGATTTGGAGGATGTTCAGCAGGTTTACCACAATGTAGACTCTGAGGAATAGTCTTTGTTAATTAGTTTGTAAAAACACCGTATTTAGATACGGTCAGATTGTCGAGAAACCCCGTCATTTTGAGACGTGGGTTTCTTTTTTACATCATAATGCTCTGGTCTCTGGAGAAGCAGGGGGGGTTACCCCTGTTTCTCCAGGCGATCTAGGTGGATCGCCATCTTCTTCATGTTCTGCACGGCTGCCGTCATAAGGGCTTGTTCCCTGACGTTTGGAAGACCGCGCAAACGGCAATAGCGAAACCCATGGAGCTCTTTGGCATCCGCGAAGCTTCGCTCAATCGTCTCTTTTCGTTTGCGGTACAGCTTTTTACCAGATGGGCTCAGCCGGTTGCTCCGTACCCACTCTTTGCTGTCTTCCCAGACATGCCGAGTCACCACTTTGCGGTGGTTTCGAGACTGGGTACACTGACTTAGCAGTGGGCAATGCTGGCACTGAGCTGGGTCAGAGGCATACTGCCGGTATCCCTTACGGTCCGTCGTTCGGTAGGGCAGTTCCTGTTGGGCTGGGCATCTATACGCATTGCGTTTGGCATCGTATTCAAACTTCCATTTCGGAAACAGTCCTTGTCTGGGATGGAATCTTCGGTGAGCAATCACGGCAAAAATCTTTCGGTTCTGCAAACCTCGGCAAATCGGCGTTGTTAAATAACCTGAATCTAGTGCAACAGCTTCTACTTGAAAACCAAAACGTTCTCTTTGGCGATCCAAACGGGACAAATAGGGGACAGAATCATGTACATTCCCTGGTGTCACATACACGTCCGTAATCAGATTGTACTTCATATCCACCGTGCGGTGGTCCAGATAGAAGAAGCCTTCGGGCTTGCCATCACGGATCATATAGCCGCTGTCCGGGTCTGTTTTGCTCACTTTAATTTCTTTTTCTTCGTTCACTTCCTCTCGGGATTTTAAGGCTTTTTTCCGTGGTTTCTCCGGTCATCCTTCACCGCTTCGTTCAGCTCGTCCATATAGTCTTTAGTATTCTGCAACACTTGTTCTTTGGTGTACTGGTGCCTGTTAGCATTGGCTTTGACGTGTGTGGAATCGGTGACGAGAACACGCCCACCCACCATTCGGTGAGAGATCGCCTGCAGCACAATTTCATCGAAGATATCTTGAAAGATCGTGGTGTCTTTAAAGCGAGTGCGACGATTCCAGCTAATCGTCGTATGGTCCGGAACTTTATCCGTTAAGCCCAACCCCAGAAACCAACGATAAGCTAGGTTCGTCTGAATTTCTCGCTCGAGTTGCCGTTCTGAGCGAATGCCATAGAAATAACCGAGAAAGATCATTTTAAACAATACGGTAGGATCAATGGCAGGACGCCCGTTGTCTGCACAATACAGTGGTCGAACTTTATCACGATAAACGAAAAATCGATATACTTATCTACTTTGCGGAGCAAGTGATCTTGAGGAACCAGATCTTCGATGGAAACAAATTCGTAGGATTGTTGTTTTTCGCGGTTGGAGCGTAGCATATCAACACCATCCGTTCTACAATAGTTACCTATATTATACAACATTAACGCGGTGTCGTCTTAAACAAAATTAACATAAAATAGGCTGTCGGGACTTTCTCGACAGCCTGACCGTATTTAGATACGGTGTTTTTTTGTATAGTAATCATCGGACCTCTTATGGTTATTTTTAGGGTCATAAGAATAACTGGGATATTTGACAACGGGCCATTTTACCTTTCGTAAATTTGAGATCACATCAGTACCTACATGTAAATTACTCTGAATCAGTTCTGTAGGCGTAAGGGCCATCCATTGATTCAAGGAAACATCTGCAAAACGGTCACTTTTAAACATTTCAAGAAACCAAAGTGTGCTGGAGCCTGTATTTTGAATGTAATGACCGTAAGCAAAAGGCACATATCCAACATCTCCGGCTCTAAAATCAAACGTACGGGCTGCACCATTACCGCCAAAGACAGTCATCCGTCCTTGCCCGGCAAGATAGTATTGCCATTCGTCATTATTAGGATGCCAGTGCATTTCTCGCATGGCGCCGGGCTCAATCTCAACAAGAGCAGCTGCAATGGTTTTGGAAATCGGAAAATTGGAGGAGTCGACGATTCGTACGCTTCCGCCCGGCGTTTTGATTGGGGGCTGGGCTAGTAATTCATGCTTGAAGGACTGAGGTATCGTACCATAGGGAGAGGAAACCGCTTGGCTTTGAAGAGAACCGGGAACGGAATCCTGATAGATATATACTTGGTCTTGAGGAATTGCTGCAAAATCAGCCTCTGGTACACCAAAATTTGCAGAAAGTACGTCTTTGGGAGTATGTGCGAACCAATCGGAGATGGATAGGGTGTTCAGATCGGAGAAACTACCATCATCAAAAACCAGCAAAAATTCGCACCCATCCTCAAGTCCCTGTATAGAGTGCGGAATGCCAGGAGGGAAATACCAGAGATCTCCGGGACCCACATCAGCAATAAAATTACGTCCATTTTGGTCTACTGCCGTAATGCGAGCACTTCCCAACAGCATATATGACCATTCCGCTTGCTGATGCCAGTGAAGCTCACGTACACCACCCGGTGTCAAACTCATATTCACCCCGGCAAGGGTTGTAGCAATAGGTAATTCCCTTACCGTTACTTCTCTTGACCACCCACCATGATTAAGCTGCATATGGGCATCAGAAAAAGAAAATCTCATATTTGGAATGAGACCATTGTCCGTTACGGGGGGAACCAGCATATCGGGATTCTGTAGATCCCTCATCACATCACGTGGACCCTTGTCGATGCCCCCAGTACCATCACTTCTGATGGGTTGGGGGATTTTTGCATTTTTAGGGCAATCATTATGCATTATTAAATCTTCCTCTCCAGGTTGAAGCTTGATGAAGTATGGGATAAGAAAATACGCATAAAGATTTTATGATCATGTAGTGAGTTTTATGCTGTATGCGTTAGATCTGTAAACTGAGCCTGAATGATTTGAGCTAAATCGTGCGGACTTAACTCCAGTTGGGTCCCAATTTTCCCACCGCTTACAACGATGACTTCCAGTTCCAATGCAGGCTGGTCGATAAAAGTGGGGTAGAGCTTTTTCATTCCTATGGGGGAGCAGCCACCGCGAATATATCCCGTAAACTTTTGCAAATCCTTAACTGGAAGCATTTCAATTTTTTTCTCTCCTGCGGATTTGGCTGCTTTTTTGAGATCAAGCTCTTTATGTACAGGAATTACAAAAACAAACAGATTTTGTTTGCTGTGTGCAACCAAAGTTTTGAAAACTATCTCCGGGGTTCTATCGATTTTCTCAGCCACATTCATACCGTCTATTTTTCCATCTTGATGATCATAACTCAAAATATTGTATTGTATATGTTGCCTGTCCAATATGCGCATGGCGTTTGTTTTGCTGGCACTCATCTTATTTCTTCCTTTCTTTAGAGTTTTTCCAAGTGATCCACATAATCCTTTGCATCCTTAAGGGAAAGATCCTTAGCCGTTCTCAGTTCTTTTATGGCTTGAATCTTTTTTCCTTCCCTAATGAGCAGGAGCAACCTTTCATTGATATCTTCTGAAGCTCCTGCATCTAGAAGATGTGGAGGAGTGGAAGGGATGGTGCCTGACAGCGATGTTCCTTGTATTCCTGAACGATTTTCAAGACGCTCCACGTCGGATTTCAAGTCATTAAGCCGAGATTGAAGGCTGTAGACCTTAATTAAAAGTATGACGGAGAGGAGCAATGCGATGATTGCTATATACTCAATAGCTGACAACAGAATTCCCCCCTATTTAAGTGACTTTCAACGCAGAAATGCTGCACTAAAAATTTATTTCTTATTTATAGTATAGCATGATGATAGAGGAGAAGAGGAAAAGGCTCATTCCTCTTGAAGCGGTAACACGGTTTCGTCTTTGTTTATATCCAATTTAGATAATCGGCGTTGAAAACTTTCTTTCCAATTCGATTCAATCATGTCCGCGGCGGCTGCGAAATTTTTAGCTATAAGCTCACTGATTATTTTTTGGTGTTCTGCAACTGATGACTCTGCACCCAAAAAACCGTCAAAGTATGTCACCTCATAACGGCGCAGCTTTTTTTTCAATCCATCCAGCACATAAATCAATTCTTCATTTGCCGACAGATCAATAATAACCTGGTGGAATTGAGCATCATATTGTTGCGCAAGTATTGCATTTTCTTCCTTTAGCGCACGTTTGAGCTCTCCATTTAATAATTCTAATTCGTTAATGTGCTTAGATTGAATATTTTCTTGAGCAAACGAGACAGCAAGCTTCTCAAGTGACCCGATGATGGGGTAGAGCCGATAGGCCTGTTTAATATCAACAGGTGCTACCTGCGTCCAGCTATTGGCTTTAGTCTGAACCATTCCTTCTTCTTCCAATCTTAAAATAGCTTCACGGATAGGTGTACGGCTGGCTCCTAGAACCTCCGCTAATTCTTGATCCTTTAACTTATCTCCAGGCTTTAAAACACCACTAATAATCCATTCTTGTAGCTGTAGGTATACTTGCTCACGTATAGATGAACGCTTAACTTTGGTTGCATGTTTGGATAGCAATGATTAGACCTCTTTCGAATTTTATTTGAATGTAATATATCACATACAATTCATGAGTATCAATGATTGCAGCCCGATTTCATACATATTTCATATCGCAAACCAAGTTGACAGTATATAGTCTGATGGGTAACATGTAATATATCACATGCGATATTTTACTGATAAAGCTAAGACATTTAGTATTTTAAGAATAGAAGGAGACATGTATGCAGGATATGACAGCTTTAAAATACATGGCAAATGAGAAGGCACGTAAAGTAGAATTCAAGAAAATATCTGTGGAATTTATGGATAGGAATATGGCTCAAAAGGTTAGAAACTTCCATAAAAGCTTTCCTGAATATGAAGTCACTCCACTGCATAACTTGAAAAAGTTGTCATGCAAGCTGAATGTAGGGAGCATATGGATAAAAGATGAATCCTACAGATTCGGATTGGGTGCTTTTAAAGTATTAGGTGGGTCCTTTGCTGTCGGCAAGTATCTGGCAGATAGACTGAATATGGATATTTCAGAGCTTTCTTTTGAAAAGTTGAAAACCGAAGAGATCAAGGGACTATTGGGCGATATTACTTTTGTAACAGCTACAGATGGAAATCATGGTAGAGGGATTGCTTGGGCGGCTAGCCAGCTAGGACAGAAATCAGTCGTGTTTATGCCTAAAGGATCTTCTGAAGTTAGATTAAATCATATTAGAAATGAAGGGGCAGAAGCCTCTATTACGGAACTAAACTATGACGACACTGTTAGGTTGGCCAGCACCTATGCTACTGAGCATCGTGGGGTCTTGCTACAAGATAGTGCATGGGAAGGCTATGAAGAAATTCCAACTTGGATTATGCAAGGCTATGGGACGTTGATAGATGAGGCATTGGAACAGATCCGAGTGGCTGGTGATGATTATCCGACGCATGTATTTTTACAGGCAGGTGTTGGTTCATTTGCAGCAAGTATACTGGGATATTTGATATCTCATTTTGGTGAAAAAAGACCGACAACGGTTATTGTTGAGCCTAATGAAGCTGCGTGCATCTATAAATCAGCGGCGGAAAATGACGGAAAACCTCATGCTGTAACAGGTTTTATGCCCACGATTATGGCTGGACTTGCTTGCGGGGAACCTAGCACCGTGGCTTGGGAACTATTGAGAGATTATGCGGATATGTATATCACCTGTTCGGATTTTGTATCGGCAAAGGCAATGAGGATGCTTGGAAATCCATTACCTGGTGATCCCCAAATTATATCTGGTGAGTCTGGTGCTGTTGGCTTAGGTGTTTTGAGCTTATTGCGGAAGCAAGAAAATTTAATTGAAGCTGCAGCTCAGCTTCAATTAAATGAAGACTCCAGAATACTCATCATAAGCACGGAAGGGGATACAGATCCCGAGGCATACAGACAAATTGTATGGGAAGGCAAGTATCCATCTTTTTCATGAGAATGAGCAAAACTTTTAGAATGAAAAGGGGAATGCAAAATGGTATTTAAAAGTTCCAACCTATGCATTGATGAAGCACGTTTACTGGATCGGATTCAATCGCTTGGCCAAAGGGGACGTGACCCTGAACAAAAGCTCACCAGACTGGCAGCTTCTGCTGCAGACAAGAGTGGTCGTGACACCTTGGTAGCCTGGATGAAGGAGGCTGGTTTGGAGGTTGTGGTCGACCGTATTGGAAACATCTTCGGCATATGGAAAGGAGCAAATGATCCTCAATTAGCTCCGGTGCTGATTGGGTCGCATATTGACACAGTGATCAATGCCGGTGTGTACGATGGTTGTTATGGTGTGCTTTCCGGTCTTGAGGTCATTCGGACATTGCAGGTTTCTGGCTTTGTTCCTGCTCGCTCTATTGTAGTGGGTGCTTTTACGAACGAGGAAGGGGTTCGTTATGCCCCTGATATGATGGGCTCGCTGGTATATGCAGGTGGACTCCCGCTTGAGGACGCATTGGCCTCTGTTGGAACAGACGGCACTATATTGGGAGAAGAGTTGGTACGCATCGGGTATGAAGGAACAGAGGAGCCGGGTTTTATGCTGCCACATGCTTATGTGGAGCTTCATATTGAGCAGGGCCCGGTACTGGAAAGTGTCGGTGTTCCGATTGGTGCAGTTGAGAACCTTCAAGGAATATCCTGGCAGCGCGTTATTATTGAGGGGGTTGCCAATCATGCCGGGACTACACCGATGTCGATGCGCAGAGATGCGGGACAGGCAGCAGCCAGTGTCATCACATTTTTAAGGGACCGGGTGACAAGGTCGCAGACACCTACGGTGGCTACGGTTGGTTGTCTTAGCATGGAGCCTAACGCGATTAATGTTATTCCTTCACGCGCCACGTTTACTGTTGATTTGCGTGATCCTGATGAGCAGAGATTGCAGGCTGAAGAAGCGGCGCTGACCGAGTATCTTAGAGAACTTGCAGCTTCCGAAGGGGTAACGATCACGACCGAGCGAATGGCCCGTTTTGAGCCGGTTGCTTTCGATGCCAACATTGTGGAGTTGATAGAGGCTGCTGCCATGCAGCGTGAGCTGCGCTCCAAGCGAATGACATCCGGCGCTGGTCATGACGCTCAAATGATGGCTCGCATTTGTCCGGCAGCTATGATCTTTGTCCCAAGTATTGGCGGCATTAGTCATAATCCGCGCGAATACACGCCGCGACCGGATCTGGTAGCAGGAGCCAATGTACTATTAGACGTTATTAAACATCTTGCTGGAGATGTTTAATACGAGCTATTTAATCAGTTTAAAACAAATAAATCAAACGGGGTACCCATGGTTCAGAATCTGCGGTACTCCGTTTTTTCTTATCCAAATGAGTACAAATTGACTTTTTACAGGCAGAGCGTTATATTACAACTTATTATAAACCTTTTAATAAATACTGGAAAAGGAGTGTATTCAAATACAACCAGTCTCCAATAACACCATTCGGGTTAAACAAATTAATGTAGAGTTAGTTAAAAACACACTGAAATCCAAGGAATATGCAACCAAGTCATCGATAGCCAGTATCACAGGTCTTAGTGTGGCAACCTGCGGAAATATTCTGAATGAGCTTCTTCAAACCGGGGAAGTATTAGAGACGGAATTGGAAGAGTCGAACGGCGGACGTCCGGCTAGACGTTACAAATATAACGCTGATTATTCTTATATTATCTGTTTAAATGTGAAAACGGAAGGCGGTATACATTCTCTTACTTATGCTGTTGCTAATTTGCTTGGTGATATCATCATCGAGAATACTTCCATTGTGCCTCATATTGATTATGAGGTCATAGAAACCAAAATTGGAGAGCTGATTAATAACTATGGAAACGTCAAAGCCATTGGAATTGGCATCCCCGGGGTTGTTCATCAAGGAATTATCGATGTTTGTGATCTCGACCTGCTCATAGGAGTCCCTGTAGGTCCACAGCTTCAAGATAAATACGGATTAGAAGTTACCATTGAAAATGATATGCATTTAACAGTCTACGGATTTTATAACATGCAGAATTATGATGAGGATAAAACCTTTGCTATTGTTACGTTTCCAAAAGACAATTTCCCCGGAGCGGGTTTTATTGTCGATGGACATTTGTTAAAAGGAAATACCAAATTTGCGGGGGAAGTTTCCTTCTTACCTTTTGATTTAACAAGAGAGGAACAGCTTAAACAGTTAAATAGCACAGAGGGATTTGTTCCTCTGGCGATCCAAACGATAACTTCCATTATTGCGATTATAGACCCTGTATCTATCGCTTTGACTGGAGAGTTATCCAAGCCGAATCTGTTGGACGATATTTATAACGGCTGTCTAAAAGATGTACCCAAAGAACATATGCCCGAAATTTTTGTGAAAAACGATACTCATGATGAATACATGTTTGGGTTGATTTCAGTGACCCTTGAAAGTCTGACGTACAATTTGCAATTGGTGGAGAAAAGGAAATAGGGCATCGTTCAATAAAGCATGAGAGGATGAGATTAATGAATCAAAAATCGATTGCATGGACTACAGGGACATGGACTAATCATCCTGTATCATCCATAGAAGAAGACCAGTTCCTTAAAGTTGAAACCAGAGAAGGAAGCGACTACTGGGAAAAAACTTTGTATGGGTTTGAACGCAGTAGCGGACATTCCCTGCTTACAGACTGGGAAGAAGGCTCTGCCATCGAAGTCACGTTTCAATTAGGCTCATTTACGGAGCTTTACGATCAGGCCGGTATAATGCTGTATCAAGGACAACAAAAGTGGATTAAAGCCGGAATCGAATTAAATGACGGAATTCCTCAACTGGCAGTCGTAGTCACAGATGGCTATTCCGATTGGTCATTAGCTCCTGTACCCGATTGGGTAGGGAAAAATGTCACGATCCGTGCTTCACAACTACAGGACGCGGTTATCATTAGAGCCCGAACCGAAAATCAAAGCTGGCGCACTGTACGTGTAGCACGTTTTCCTTATGAAACGGGACAACAGGCAGGTCCTTTTGCCTGCGCGCCGACTCGAGCCGGCTTTCAGGTTATCTTTACACGCTGGGTAAGTACTGAACCAGATAGAGATATTCATGTAGATCCGCCATTTGAAGAATAGTCATTTTACTCAATAATAGAAGAGTTATAAATATGGGAGTAATTATTGGAGATAATACTATGATAAGCTCTGGATGTTTTTAAAATAAAACTTGACATGAAACGCGTTACAAACCTTAAGATTCAATTAGAAGTACTTTATAACACATTTGCATAAGGGTAACGTGTTTCTATCCTAGTTAATAAAAAACATCAGCAAAGGCGGAGAAAATATGAGTACACAGTTTCCAAAAGATTTCCTGTGGGGCGGAGCAGTTGCTGCTAATCAGCTCGAAGGCGCTTATCAAGAAGATGGAAAAGGCTGGTCCATTCAGGATGTAACTCCTCGTGGTGGTTGGGGGCCCGTTACGGATGTACCCACAGAAGATAACATGAAATTGATCGGTATTGATTTTTATCATCATTATAAAGAAGATATCAAACTTTTCGCGGAAATGGGTTTCAAAGTATTCCGTACTTCTATCGCATGGTCACGTATTTTCCCTAAAGGTGACGAACTGGAGCCTAACGAAAAAGGCTTGCAATTTTATGATGATTTGTTTGATGAACTTCACAAATATGGAATTGAGCCACTCGTTACACTATCTCACTATGAAACACCTTTACATTTGTCCAGAGAATACGATGGTTGGGTAAACCGTAAGCTTGTTGATTTTTATGAGCGCTATGCTACAACTGTATTTAATCGCTACAAAGATAAAGTTAAATACTGGTTGACTTTCAATGAAATCAACTCCATTCTTGAAGCACCATTCATGAGTGGAGGAATTAGCACACCAAAAGATCAACTTAGTGAGCAAGATCTTTATCAAGCTATTCACCATGAGCTTGTAGCGAGTGCAAGAGCGGTAAAAATCGGTCATCAGATCAACCCTGATTTCAAAATTGGCTGTATGGTGCTGAGTATGCCTACTTATCCGCTGACACCAAATCCAGACGATGTCATTGCTGCAATGGAATTTGATCACAGAAACATGGCATTTGCCGATATTCACGCAAGAGGTCAATACCCAGGTTACATGAAACGTTTCTTTAAAGAAAACGGGATTACTATTCACTTTGAACCAAGTGATGCCGAAGATTTGAAGCATACCGTTGATTTTATCTCGTTCAGCTATTATATGAGTACTTGTGAGACAGCTGACGAAGCTAAAAAAGTCAAAGGTGAAGGTAATATCCTTGGTGGTGTCATCAATCCGCATCTTGAGGCAAGTGAGTGGGGCTGGCAAATTGATCCGCAAGGTTTGCGTTATGTCCTGAATACGTTCTATGATCGCTTCCAAAAACCACTATTCATCGTTGAAAATGGTCTGGGCGCCGTTGATGAACTGATTACAAATGAAAAAGGCGAAAAAACGGTTGAAGATGACTACCGGATCAACTACCTGAATGATCATTTGGTTCAAGTTGGAGAAGCTATTGAGGACGGAGTAGAGGTTTTGGGCTATACGTCTTGGGGATGTATTGACCTTGTCAGCGCATCGACCGCTCAACTTAAGAAACGTTATGGCTACATTTACGTAGATCGTCACGATGATGGCAGCGGTACACTTGAAAGATATCCGAAGAAATCGTTTCATTGGTATAAAGAAGTTATTGCTACGAATGGTGAAAGCTTGAAACGTTAATTTATAAATAATCCAGTGTTTAATTATATATAAATGAAGGCTTATAGATAGCGACCGCTTTTTTCTTTTACGAAGCGGCCGCTAATTTTTTAGGAGTGTTAGAATTGGACAAAAATTAATTACTAATATATATTAAGACTTATTAAAACACTAATAATAACTATACAGAAAATTGAGTCCAGTATAAATTAATGATTTTTTCATTATGAGGGCTGCAGAAGGAGGAAAATAATGAAGATTGAGCATGTAGCGATCTGGGTGAGAGACTTAGAAAAGATGAAGAGCTTTTACGAGCAATATTTTGATGGAAAATCTAACGATAAATATTATAACGCTACAAAAGGATTTGAGTCCTATTTTATCACCTTTGAGGATGGAGCAAGGTTAGAGGTTATGCGTAAAACGGGAGTAGATCATTCACCACAGATCAATATTACGGGCTGGGCTCATGTGGCATTTTCCGTTGGAAGTAAAGCACTGGTGAATGAAAAGACAGAGCAGCTCATGCATGCAGGATATGAAGTAGTGGGTCAGCCAAGATTGACAGGTGACGGCTATTATGAAAGCGTAATTAAAGATCCAGAAGGTAATTTGGTGGAAATTTCAATGTGAGTAGCTTTTCAGTTCTGAAGAGTGAGCATGTGGAATCCTACAATGAAGCTTTAAAAGAAATCTGACTTCTGTATCTAAATAAGCGAAGCGAGGATGGATCGGTGGTAATGTGCCTTCTGGTGTGATTGCGATTGAAAACCCTTGCAAGGTCACCCGTAAAATCACCGAAGATGATAAGTACAAATATAAAAGGAATAACAATAAACTACAGCTCACTCGGAGCTGTAGTTTATTGTCTTAAAAAGAGTATGACCAAACGAAAGAACATTTTTGCACAGATTTGTTTAGGGAATAATGCAATAATGTGCTTAAGTGGAATATTTTCAGCCTATTCAGAAAGGAAAGAATAATTATGAAATTGATGTTTATATCAGATATTCACGGCTCACTGCATTGGTTGCAATTGGCACTGGAAAAGTTCAGGGAGGAGAAAGCCGATCGTCTTGTCCTGCTCGGAGATTATATGTACCACGGACCACGTAATCCGTTACCAGAAGGGTATAATCCGGCAGAAGTCGCCGCACTGCTGAATAAGCACAAGTCCCATATTGCGGTTTCTGTGCGCGGAAATTGCGATGCAGAGGTGGATCAGATGCTGCTGGAGTTTCCTATGATGGGTGATTATGCTTTGCTATACCATGAAGGACGGAGAATCTATGTCACGCACGGACATGGCTTTAGTATCGGAAATTTACCACCACTAGAAGCGGGAGATGTGTTTATCCAGGGACATACTCATATTCCGGTAGCGGATGTGGAAAATGGGATCTTTATACTGAACCCCGGTTCGATCTCGCTGCCAAAAGAAAACTATCCATCCTCTTACGGTGTGTTGGAGGGGGCACAATTCACTGTGAAGGATTTTGATGGGAATACAGTGAAAGCAATCACATTTTCAAAGTAATTTACTCCAATGTGAATGTAAATTATTGAAAGTTTTCCGCTTCGATTGAGACAAAGATCATATTATTGTATGATAGGAGCGGAGTCTACATTATGAAAAAGAAAGAGAGCTTCAATACATGCAAATTAAGGATTCACATTATAAGATGCCGCCTGAATGGGCGCCACATGAACGCACGTATATTTCTTGGCCTGTAAAATCTTCAATGGTTTACCCGGATATGCATGCTGATGTATGCAAGGGCTATGCCGGAATTGTACGCGCCATGGCGGAATTTGAACCAGTTACTGTGGTCGTAAATCCGGAAGATTTGGAGAGCGTTAAGGCGCTTGAACTTGGGGAACGGGTAGAACTGCTGTCGATTGAGCACAGCGATGCGTGGCTGCGTGATAACGGCCCTACTTTTCTCACAGACGAGCATGGTCAGTTGGCAGGTGTTAACTGGAAGTTTAACGCCTGGGGTGGCAAATACGCCCCATGGGACCTGGATGACCAGGTTGCACCGCAAATTTTGGACCAACTTGGAGTTCCACGGTTTGATGCACCGGTTGTGATGGAAGGCGGCTCACTGCACGTAGATGGCGAAGGCACACTGATTACAACCGAAGAGTGTTTGCTCAATTCCAACCGAAATCCGGAATTAAGCAGAGAAGAAATTGAACGGCATGTATGTGAGTATACAGGTGCCGAGAAGATAATATGGCTAAAACGTGGTCTTAGTGGCGACGAAACAGACGGTCATGTGGACAATATTGCTTGTTTTGCAGCTCCTGGCAAGGTCATTATGCAAGTGTGTGATGATCCTGAGGATGAAAATTACGAAATCACGCAGGAAAACCTGCGCATTCTGGAGCAAGCAACGGATGCCCAAGGCCGTAAGCTGGAAGTGATTCGGATCGGCCAGCCGCCGCGCGTGGATTATGAAGACAGCCGATTGACACTGAGTTATATTAACTTCTATTTTGTGAATGGCGGTATTATTTTGCCAGTGTTCGGCGGCACTGCCGCTGAGAGTGATCTTGCAGCTGAGCAAGTGCTGGCAAATGTATTCCCAGATCGCACCATTCGTACTGTAGACGGTATGGCGGTCATCCGTGAAGGCGGTAACGTGCACTGTACGACCCAGCAGATGCCTGCTGTAAAGCGTTGAACGATACAACATCTAAAAGGAGGACTAAAGTGAGAAAAGTAAAAGTTGCAGCAACTCAAATGAGCTGTTCTACCAATATCGAAGAAAATATTAGTAAAGCAGAGAAGTTAGTACGTGAAGCGGCTGCGCAGGGCGCACAAATTATTTTGCTACAGGAGTTGTTCGAGACTCCATATTTCTGCCAGAAGGAAAAGTCTGATTATTATTCATATGCCACTGAGCTGGAGCACAACAAAGCGGTTAACCATTTTAGGAAAATCGCCAAAGAATTACAGGTTGTGCTGCCAATCAGCTTCTATGAAAAGAAAAACTACGCGCGCTACAACAGTCTTGCCGTCATTGACGCAGACGGTGAAGTGTTAGGTAAATACCGCAAAAGCCACATCCCGGACGGTCCTGGGTATGAGGAAAAATTTTATTTTAATCCGGGCGATACCGGTTTTAAAGTATGGAATACACGTTATGCCAAAATTGGGGTAGGCGTGTGCTGGGACCAATGGTATCCTGAGGCGGCCCGCTGTATGGCGCTCATGGGCGCAGAACTTTTGTTCTATCCGACAGCTATTGGCTCGGAACCGCAGGATTCTGCCATTGATTCCAAGGATCACTGGCAGACTTGCATGCTGGGTCATGCGGCTTCCAACCTGATTCCAGTCATAGCTTCCAATCGGATCGGAACTGAAACGGACGAAGACTCCAGTATTACATTCTACGGTTCATCCTTTATTGCCGGACATCAAGGTAACAAGATCGCAGAAGCGGGTCGTACCGATGAAGAAGTGCTTACTGCTGAATTTGACCTGGATGAGCTGGAAGTAGGACGGATTGAATGGGGCATTTTCCGTGACCGTCGTCCTGAACTGTACAATATGATTGCCACCTATGATGGTGATTTAAAAGTATAATCTTGATACGGATAGACAAGTCTCCCTTGACGTCAAGCCGGGGTGTTTCCTTTCATTGGACTCACCCGGCTTTTCGGGCAGGGGATTTTTGGTTTCTGAATGGAGCACTTCTAGTGATGGATAGGAGGAAAGAAAACAGCAATGAGACATAAGGGGATAGACCAATCACTCGCACAGTTCTCAACTTCGACAGAAGAGGATCAAGAGTGGGAATACTCGAATGAAAGAGATATGGCTATTCTGGGCTTGTGGGACGAATACACACTATCTGCTCAGCGTTTATGTGAACGAATGGCTACCGAAACCCACCAATTCAGACCTTCTGAGTTCGACCCGTTCCCAACTCAGTTTGAATGGCTGGAACAGAAAGAAACAGACTTGATTATTGATGGAATATGGTCAGCTGATTTGCATGGGGATCATTGTCTGTTTATGAATATTGGGGAGCATCACCCAGAACGGCATACATCTATTGAGGCTTATATTTACGATACCCAGGTGATCGACGAAGGATTTTTCCTTAAATATCTGAATACCTCTCCTAAAGCCTCAGCCTACGCACCTTTATTCGAAGTAAATGGATATACCACAATGTGTGGACTGCTGGACAGATACGTTAGGGAAGGGATTTTGGTACGTGTACCCAACGGTTTTAAAAGAACAGCTCGGTAGATGGATACCAGAATATAAGCATGATTTTTCCACACCAAAGGGACATTCCTCACAGGATTGTTCCTTTTTTATTTTATTTATAACTCCAGTTAATCTATAGATTGAAACTATGATTTAGTACATAAAATAGCATTAGAATTTATGGATTAGATGATATAAAATCAAGTCATAAGGAATGATCGTACTCAATAACATCTCGATATTCCCAAAAGTGAAATAAATCACATATGAGAATGCTTTAATGGAAGCTTGAACATGAAATTTGTACACTCGCAAGGAGGAAGAACAATGAACCACTATCCTGCTATCTTTGAACCTCTAACCATACGACGCATGACCTTGAAAAATCGGATTGTTATGCCCCCAATGGGAACTAACTTTGCTGCCATGGACGGAAGCTTTGTTCAGGATCATATTGACTATTACGTGCAACGGGCCAAAGGTGGTACCGGCTTGATAACAGTAGAAAATGTTTGTCTGGATTTCCCAATGGGTACAAACGGAACAACCCAGCTGCGTATGGATAACGATCAGTTTATTCCCGGACTGTTTAGATTAACAGAAGCCCTACACTCTTATGGAGCTTGTGTTTCTGTACAAATTAACCATGCGGGTGCTTCAGCTTATGCGGGACGACTGAACGGAATTCAGCCTGTATCTTCTTCCAATATTCCTTCTAAAAAGGGCGGAGCGATTCCAAGACCTTTGCAAAAAGAAGAAATTTACGCCATTGTGCGCAAATACGGAGAAGCAGCGGGAAGAGCGCAACGAGCAGGATTTGACTGTGTTGAAATTCATGCGGGACACTCCTACTTGCTGAGTCAGTTTCTTTCGCCGATGTATAATAAACGCACGGATGAATTTGGCGGCAGTGCAGAAAACCGTACCCGTTTTGCCAGATTAGTCATTGATGAAATTCGTTCAGTGGTAGGCCCATTCTTCCCTATTTGCTTACGTTTTAGCGCGGAAGAGTTCACAGAAGGTGGGAACACACTGGAAGATACACTCGAGTTATTGGAGTATCTTAATGATGAGGTAGATATTTTGAATGTTTCTGCTGCTCTGAATGATTCCATCCAGTTCCAGATTGACGGGATGAACCTGCCAGATGGTTGGCGCTCATATATGGCCAAAGCGGTAAAAGAAAAATTCGGGAAGGTAACGATGACCTCAGGTAATATTCGGAGCCCACAGGCTGCGCAGGATATTTTGGTGAGAGGTGACGCGGATCTTCTGGCAATGGGTAGAGGCTTGATTGCAGAACCGAACTGGGTGCTTAAAGTGCAAAACGGCTACGAACATTTGCTTAGAAAATGTATCTCTTGCAACATTGGTTGTGCCGATCATCGTATCTCCAAAAGTAAACCGATTTGCTGTACGGTAAATCCGGATCTGTTCAAGGAAGCTGAATACCGGAAACAACGTGTTAAAAACAATGTTCAGGTTGTTGTGATCGGTGGGGGTACCGCTGGGATGGAAGCAGCATGTACGGCAGCCGAAGTAGGCTGCAAAGTAACCCTCTTTGAGGAGAAACCAGAGTTGGGCGGTTTGGCCCGTGATATTGCCCGCTTGCCAGACAAAACACGCATCAATGATTTCCCTGATTATCTGATTCAACGCACCAAACAGTTAACCAATCTGAACATTGTAACAGGGAGCCGAGCCGATTTGGCGATGATTAGTGCCCTGAATCCTGATATTATTGTCAATGCGACGGGGGCCATACCACTTCTTCCGCCTATTGCAGGTTTGCATGAGCAACTGGGCAAACCGGGGACAAAAGTGTTCTCCATCTTTGATCTTTTGCACAACATGGAGAAATTCCAGGAGTTTGAAGGTAAACGCATTGCTGTAGTTGGTGGCGGGGCTGTGGGACTGGATGTCGTCGAATATTACGCAGAGCGTGGAGCACAAGAGGTTTCCATTATTGAGATGATGCCGCTACTCGGTAAAGATCTGGATATGATTACCCGAATCTCCATGATGAAAATGGTAGAGGAGCGGGAAGTGAACGTCCATACGGAAACAGCTTTGACAGAAGTGTGTAGCGACCGTTTCAAAGTAAAGCATGGAGAACAGGAGTTTGAGATTCCTTTTGATCTTGGATTCGTATGCTTGGGTATGCGTTCATACAGTCCGCTGATGGACAGCTTGCTCGAATATGGTAAAAAACATCAAGTAGAAGTTATTAATATTGGGGATAGTAAACAAGCTCGTCGTATTATTGATGGTACACGTGAAGGTCGCAATATTCTCAAAACCATTCAACGGGTAGACGAATTTAAACATGAGTTTTCGTATTCTTACTGATTTTATAATATAAGTGATGGGTGTTCACGATGGCAACTCAGTGAATATTGAGGTTGAAGAGACAGCTTGTCTTTTCAGCCTTTTTTATTTGAGTTTTTTCTGGAAGAAGATTGATTCCTCTGTCATTTCAAAGGTAAACTATGGAAAGCATATAGTAAGTTAGTAAGTAAGGCTATTTTAACGTGGGGGGATGAGCGTGAATCAACTCTTTAGTGAAATACCGGGTGCCAGCAAGTGGAGCAACGTGGAAGAGATTCATAGAGGCTGGTCCAGTGACAAAAAATATTATATTCGAACCACTGATGGTAGAGACTTGCTGCTAAGAATGGCGGATATGGTTCATTATGATAAAAAGAAACGCGAGTTTGAAGCTGTAAAAAAGCTGAATCACGTGGAGAATCTGTTCATGTCCCGGCCGCTTGAATTTGGGTTTTGTAATGAGGGTCAATCTGTATATTCCTTGTTCACCTGGATCGAAGGGAAAGATGCTGAAGAGATGATCCCCACGTTAGCTGCAGCACAACAGTATCAACTTGGAGTTCAAGCGGGAGATGCATTGAAAAAAATGCATGAGATTCATGCAGAGCCAGATCGAGCCCCATGGGCTGAGCATTATAATGGCAAAATCAACAGGTATATTACAAACTATAAGTCATGCGGTATTTTCTTAAAGGGAGCAGATCAAGCCATAAGCTTTATTGAGCAAAACCGTCATCTATTAGAAAATCGTCCTCAAACATTTCAGCATGGGGATTATCATGTGGGCAATATGGTGGTTACCCCATCTGGTGAACTGGGTATCATCGATTTTAATAGAATGGACTATGGTGATCCTTGGGAAGAATTCAATAGAATTACCTGGTGTGCAGCATTAAGTCCTTTATTCGCTTCGGGCCGAATCCACGGTTATTTTAATAACAATGTACCTGATTTATTTTTTAGATTAATGGCTCTGTATATTGCAAGCAATCAGCTTTCATCGATCCACTGGGCCATTCCATTTGGCAAAGAAGAGGTAGACGATATGGTGCAACGAGCTGAAGAGGTATTGGAGGCATATGATGACTTTCAATCCTATATACCGAAATGGTACCTGCCCAGTTACCGCGACTTGTAAATATGAAGACCGCTGCTCCTGGGAGTGACGGTCTATTTTTAGCATTCTATTATCGTCACTTTTAGCTTAACGGTAGAACCTTTGGCAGAAACGGAGGAGGCCTTTACGCTGTTACCTTCACTAATGGATTGACCTGCCACCTGGACAGCAATGGCCTAATCGTGCCTACGTGATCGTTGTATACCAAGGTTGCGTGTTGAAACGTAACGATAAACGTTGATGTTGCTGAAGCTGCGAGCGCGTACGTTCCATTGAACATCAGGGATACCACTACCCATAGAATAGCCGATGCTTTCGTCCATATGACTTGAATTTATTTAGTAGAGAGAGGGAAGGGAAAATCTGATGAAAAAAATATATAGCGAACAAGAACTCATAGATATGACGATTAAACTGCTTGAACAAACTTCAATATATGAAGAGCAGTATGAGCAATATGTAAGACGACCTTTCTGTACGGATTTTTATGATGATCTGAGTCCGTATGTGCAAGTGAGCAAGCGGGGTTATACGCTCCAAATGTATGAAAGAGGCATACAGATGCTGAACAAGCTTACGAAAGAGGAAGAGGATGTGATTTATTGGATCATCGAAGATACAATTCACATCATTGCCCATCTGAATCTGCTTCGCAAATATAAAGTGGATAACATAAATACTCATTTAAAATATACAAAGGAGATCATGAAGGAGCTGACAACTTCAATGAACAAAGCATTTTATGAAATTGGAGGAATCTATCAGGAATGGCATGAAGCGAATAGAAGAGCCACACTGGAGAACCCATTAAAGTAAAACAAAACAAGAAACAGTTGACAATCAGTGAGGTAAAATTTACAATTTTATATTAGCGATAATGATTATCAATATCATTATTATTAATTTTAAGTATGCTTTGCACTTACTATATTTCAAAGGAGATTTACAACATGCATCGTATGATGAACAAGAAGTTTCACATGATTTTATGTGCACTATTCGTAGTGATTTTCGTTATTTCAGGTTGTGGGAATGCTGGCAGCTCCTCTGATTCATCTGCTAAATCCGCGTCGTCCACGAAGGAAGAGGTAAGCAGTGATTCTGATACACGTACAGTCTCTACGGTAAAAGGAGATGTGAAGGTGCCCGCTAATCCTCAACGGGTAGTCGTGAACTGGTATGTTGGCGATGTATTTACACTAGGGATTAAGCCGGCCGCAGTCATGGGGTGGAAACAAGAAACGATGCCTTTTTACGATAAGTTTAACGACGTCCCCAATATTGAAAAGTGGGAAACTGAGGAAATTATGAAGTATGATCCTGATCTCATCATTACATATGATACAAAGGATTATGATAAGCTGTCTAAAATTGCGCCTGTTCTTGTGATACCTGAGGATAAAATGACCTCCCTAGAACGTTTGAAATTTCTTGGTCAGGCCACAGGACATGAAGCAGAAGCGGACAAAGTGATTTCACTGTTTGAAAGCAAGCTGAGTCAGGCCAAAGAAAAACTAAATTCCGACATATTCAAGGACAAAACGTTTAGCATTTTCGAGGACTGGGGCAGTGGCTCCTACGGAATTTATTATGAAACAGGCTCACGCGGAGGAACGTTGCTTTACAATTATCTTGGACTTCACAAACCGGAAAAGCTCAACACATTGGTTAAAAACTCCGGAGAGAATCGTGGTTCTTTATCCTACGAGGTAGCTGCTGAATACTTTGGAGATTATGTCCTTTGGTTTAAGCAGGAAGGCAAGGAATCCGAATATGCGAAGACAAAAATCTGGAGCAGCATTCCAGCCGTTAAAAACGGACATATCATCGAAATTCCAGCGAAATATGCAGGACTGTTCTATTATTCGGACGTTGCTAGTATGACGGGACAGCTAGATTATATGATTAGCAAATTGCTGGAACAGACGAAGTAACGATGCATAATTGACCAACTAAGGGTGTAATCGATGTCTACTCACAAAGAACCAAATAAAAAAGGAATATTTCATTTTATAGGCTGCATGATCGTGGGCGTGTTCCTGCTTCTGGTGGTTACCGCAGCATCCATTACCTTTGGTGCTGCGGAAATGAGCTTGAAGCTGGCGTGGGGGGCTATATTTCAGTTTGATCCCAACATTACGGAACATCAGATTATTCACACCTTGCGGTTTCCACGCACCGTGGCAGATATCATGGTAGGGTGTAGCTTGGCTGTGTGTGGGGCGATTATGCAGGGAACCACTCGTAATCCACTAGCGGATTCGGGACTCATTGGCATAAGCTCAGGCTCGACATTTGCTATTGCGTTATGTATGGCCTTTTTGCCTGGTCGCACCTACGGAGAAACCATGCTGTATTCTTGCCTAGGTGCAGCAATCACTACGGGCATTACGTATTACATCGCATCTATAGGCAAGCGAGGCATGACGCCTCAGCGACTGGTACTGGCAGGAATGTCCATCTCCATGCTTTTTGGTGCATTTAGTACGTTTATCGCTATTAAGTATGAGATTGGCCAAGCCCTTGATTACTGGTCTGCTGGTGGTACAGCCAGTGCCAAGTGGGGTGAACTAGCTTTCATTGCTCCACTGTTTGTAGTGGGTTTGGTCTGTGCCATCGCGCTTTCTCCCTCAATTACGATTTTGAGCTTCGGGGAGGATGTAGCATCAGGCTTGGGTATTCGTGCCAATAGGATTAAGTTGTTTTCAACCCTAATTGTATTAATTCTGACGGGGTTATCGGTTATTGTGGTCGGTCCTGTTGGCTTCGTGGGTTTGATCGTGCCACACATTATGCGCCATCTGGTCGGAACGGATTATCGGTATATTATCCCGGCCTCAGCTTTGTATGGAGCAGTCTTTCTGTTGGCAGCGGATTTACTTGGACGACTGATCAATCGCCCTCACGAAACACCCCTTGGCATTATTTTTGCCTTGGTGGGCGTACCCTATTTTCTCTACCTTGTGCGCAAGCAAAGGAGGGAGTTTAGTTGAAGCTGTCCCGCAATAGCAGGGGTATTAGCATTATTTTACTGTTAGTAGTGCTGACGCTGTTAGTGGCTATACTCAGTATGAATGTTGGGAAAATGAACCTTTCTCCACTCGAAGTTTTCAAGGTCATCATGGGCGAAGGAACGAGCAAACAGAACCTGATCGTGTTTGACTTTCGACTGCCACGTATTGTGCTTTCTATATTGGTAGGTATTGGCATGGGGATATCAGGCTGTATCATGCAAAGCTTGCTCAAAAACGACATGGCCAGTCCCGGGACACTCGGCATCAGCTCAGGCTCGGGGCTATTTGTACTTATGTATATTACGTTGTTCGCTAGTGAAGGATTGCTATCGCCGATTCTTCTTCCAGGGTTAGCTTTTGCAGGCGGCCTCACGGCAGCTTTCTTGATTTTTATGTTTGCTTTCAGGCGGGGAAGAGACATCTCGCCTACAGGCCTAATTTTAACCGGTGTCGCTATGGGGAGTGGCTACAGCGCATTATCTCTGATGTTGACACTCCGGCTAGACAAGCAACAGTATGACTTTGCTCTGAGATGGCAGGCTGGAGACCTGTGGGGGGACGACTGGAGCTATATTATGGTGCTGCTCCCGTGGGTGTTTATCATCTGTTTTTACGTTTTTTACAGGTCTAACACACTCAATACGTTGAATTTGGGGAATCAGACAGCATCGGGCCTCGGTGTAGCAATTAAAAGGGAGTTTATCGGCTTGACGATTGCTGCCGTTGCGCTCGCTTCTGGTAGCGTGGCACTTGGAGGGAATTTCTTTTTTGTAGGCATGGTCAGTCCCCATCTAGCGCGCAAGCTAGTAGGGCCCAATCATAAGCTATTGCTACCTACGACAGCATTAGTTGGTGCACTCGTCATTTTGATTGCTGACACACTTACTCGGACGATAAGCTTTGGTGCAGATATTCCAACCGGAATTATTATCACCATACTGGTTACCCCTTATTTCCTTTACTTGCTGTCGAAAGCTAGTTAAATGCAGAATAATGAAAAGACGCTTACCCCTGTCCATGCAAAATATGGCTGGGTTAACGTCTTTTTTCGCGTTACTACTTAGGTCTCCTTGCGGAAAGATAATTCTTTCTCGCATTCTGTTAGGATTTCCGGCCTTCGTGTCGGAGGGGATTGTAAATAAAGCCTAATCCTTGCCATAATTCAAACCAAAGTGATAAGCTTGATCCAGCAGCATTACAAAATGACCGGAATTTGAACTCAGGGTCTCATCTAAGAATTCAACCTTGGAATTGGAAACTCCGCAATAATCTGCAATTCCCACATTCAGCAAATGAGTAATCATTTCATCATAGTTACGCTTTTTCAACTGTTCTTTCGAAACGCCGGCCAAGCCAAGCCACAAGATATGCTGATGATGCAGGTGATTCGAACCGTACGCAAACCCATTGTTCCATACACGGTCAATATAACCCTTCAGCATAGCTGGCAAATTCCACCACCAAAGTGGAAAAATAAATGCCAATGCATCATGCTCCTTCATCCGCCTTATTTCCATTTCTACTTCAGGGGAAAAGGACTGTTCCGCAACTGTCAAATCCGGTTCATCTACTCCTTTTAAAATAGGATCAAAACCAATCCCATGCAAATCTAATATCTCATAATCGTGGCCTGCATCGGCAAGACCCTGTACGAAACGATCAGCAACCTTAAAGGTCAAGGAATCTTTTCTCGGGTGTGAAACAACGGTTAATACTTTCATGCTTCTTCACTACCTTTCTCAATAGCTTACTTCTAGGAATGCTCAATGCTTGATGCTATTATATACAGTAGGAAAATAATCTGGAAGTACGCACTTCTAAGTTCTATAGGATGATACAGGTGCCATAGGAACATGGAAGTGCCCTAGGTAGATTCCCTAGAAACTGATCTGAGTAATGAATTGAAGTGATGGGTTGTTCTGAGCAAACGAAGCCTTCTAAAGGAGGATTAAGAAATGACTGAACAGACAAAAAATAGGGTTCAAAAGAAGTATCAAGTTGGAGTGGAAGCGGCTTTAGAGGTGATGGGAGGGAAATGGAAGCCTTTAATTATCTACCATCTGATGACAGGACGGAAACGAACGTCTGAGTTTCGTCGGTTAATACCCGGCATTACACAAAAAATGCTGACCACTCAGCTCAGAGGCCTAGAAAAGGATGAGATCGTTACACGAAAGGTTTATAATGAAATCCCTCCTAAAGTAGAGTATGAGTTAACGGACTACGGCTGGGGATTAAAACCCGCGCTAGACCATTTATGCTACTGGGGAGAGGATCACCTGGATAAGATTCATGGAGACAAATTCAAGGTTTTGGAAGAATTCTAAGGCTGCTGTATAGAGTAACTTTAAGCTGATATTAAGCCCTCACAAAGTATTCAATTAGAATAGCTTGCGAGGGCTTAACTATCGCAGGGTAATATAACAGACTAACTGTCGGTCATTCCGTTATCATAACTTAATTGCCATTCAATTCCGAACTTATCTTTAAGGCTACCGTAACATTTGCTCCAGAATGTTTCTTGAAGTTCCATGTTTACGGTTCCTCCTTCTTTTAATTTATGAAAGTACGATCGAATTTTCTCTTCGTCCTTATTGACGATGGCGAGGCTGATGTTGTTTCCGGCTACGAATGGCATACCAGGAAAAACGTCTGAAAACATGACATTACTACCATCAATTTGAAGCCGCGTGTGCATGACCAGATTTTTGGCTTCTTCTTGTAGAGGATAATCAGGATTGGGCGGTGCTTCACCGAACGTCATAATTTGTGGTTTCTCAGTCCCAAATGCCTCTGCGTAAAACTCCGCTGCTTCACGACAGTTTCCATTAAAGTTAAGATAAACATCAACAGACATGTGTTTCACTCCTTTAAGAATCATTATTTTTCCATACTATATGGCCTTATCTCATTATTAACCTGCAAACTAACAAAAATACAGTAAGATCCGTTTTGCGAAAGTATTTGCGGCTTAACATGTTCAATTTTTAAAACAAATGGGCATTATATTCAAAGTAATGGTATGATAGCTTAGTTAAATCTGAACGACTAGTAATGGAGTGATCATATGGGTGGAAAAAGCAAGGGCGGCGGGACCGGCAGAGGCACAGGTAGTAAGGGATGGACACGTTGGAACAAAACTGCGAAGCCAGTAAGGACAAAAAGCGCTTCTACAAGCGCACCGGGAAGCAAAGCGGCAGGTGGCACAAAAGGCGGCACTGCCAAACCAACAAGGAATAAAAACGGCGGCAACAGTAGCAAATAAGCCGGGAAAGTATAAGTTGTCGTAAACGGCGAACATCTGATTAAGCAAGAACAATCAGGTGTTTTTTTAATTATTTTATTTAAACTCACATATTATAATCAGAAGCAGGTGAATCGTGAGAATTAACAAGTACATCAGTGAGACAGGATTCTGCTCACGTCGGGAAACCAACAGACTGATTGCAGCAGGACGAATTACGATTAATGGCATTGTCTGTGAAGCGGGCGCGGAAGTAGAGCCACAGGATATCGTGCTGATTGATGGGGAAGTTATTCCGTATAATTCCAGTGAACCTGTATATTTGGCTCTGAATAAGCCTATAGGCATTGTTTGTACCGCAGCAGAACAGGTTGCTGGTAATATTATTAGTTATGTTAACTACCCTTCGCGGATTTTTGCCATTGGCAGGCTGGACAAAGCGTCAGAGGGACTCATTCTATTAACCAACGATGGAAGCATTGTCAATCAAATGATGCGTTCCGAGCATGGTCATGAGAAGGAATATGTAGTAACTGTAGACAAACCTGTTACAAACGAGTTTACGCAGGCTATGTCTTGTGGCGTTGAAATATTGAACGTTATTACCAAACCGTGCAAGGTTGATCGTACAAGCGAATACGAGTTCCGCATTATTTTGACGCAGGGTCTGAACTTGCAAATTCGCAGAATGTGTAAGGCCTTGGGGTACAGGGTGCTCAAGTTGGAACGTGTTCGAATTATGAATATTACCTTGGATCATCTGGAACGTGGGCAATGGAGACATCTTGAGAGGGAGGAACTGGAGTTGCTTCTTGCTAAATTGCAATAATGAGTACAACAAAAGTTTATTTGAAGGACAGTATGTTCATACGGCCAACGCAACTTTAGTGATACTTTTTACGAAATTTTAGCGAGCCGCCTACCTTACCCACCAGCCATAGCACAATAGGAAACACGATACCGAAAATCATGGCGTAAAAAGGCCATACTGAAAAAAACTTGATTAAAAATTGCATATTTGGCCAAATAGAGTGAACCATTGCCAATGCGATTAGGATCAGAGGAACTAAGAGAGAGTTAGCGCTTCGAAGACGAAAAGCATCTGCAAGCCCTTGCGCTGAAACATATAAAAGTAGTGCGAGTCGAAAAAATATGGTGACAAACCAGAACACTGCAACAACAATTTCAAACCGTTGAAGAAACTCCCCGTTACTGATTGTTCGGCTAATAAAATAAGTGGGAAATGTCAAATTAGATACAACACCTTCACTCATCACGGCGATTATTTGTAGAACCATGAAAAAATACATGCCGCCGCTAATCAATGCAGAGGTAATCACTGTCTTTCTCCACTTTTTTGGATCGGGGATGTACTGTGCAAAAAAAAGATACAGAATTGCTTCAAGGTAGGGAAAGGCAAACAAATTGAACGAAGCGAGAACGATAGGGTTCAAACCATACTCGAAAATAGGGAGCACATTATCTATGTTGGTATCAGGAAGGAGGGTAATCCTGACCAAAAGATACAGAGCAAGAAGGAAGAAAAACAGGATTTCCGCGCAACGGCCAATTACAGCAGGGCCTGATCGAACGGCGAAATAAATGACTATTAGCATGATGAAATATATCGCTTCGGAGGGAGTTTCCGGCATAATAGCTATCGTGATAAAGTCGCCCAGATTTCGAAGTGTCATAATGAACACAAGAAAGGGAAAGAAAAAAATGAAAACGATGCTGATCGTCCCGCCCAAGGGACCGAAGAGGCAACGGAGATGCTCTACAAAAGATTTCCCCTGTATTTGCCTAGCGATGGAGGCATATAAAGGTATCAATAACAGATGGAAACCTAAGGAGACTGGAATGGAGAGCCAGGCATCTTGTTTAGCGACAGCGGTAATTGCCGCTGGGAGTACCAGATATGCGCTTCCTATTTGATATAATGCAAACCACATAATAGCTTGTCGAACGGTCAGGTTGGAATTCATCCCAATGCCTCCTTAAGATAATATTTCAGTAAGTAACCGGCTTATCGGTTGAAATAGGATTTGGATGCCCGTCAGTGGAGTCGGCAGTTTAATATTGGCGATCCGTAGGATAATCAATATAACGCCTATAATCAACAATATCGAGCTGAATACAATTTCACGCACATATTGTTTCGCCTTAAATTTTTTAAACTCATACAACGATGTTAAAATGGAAGTTACGAGAATCACATAAAGCATATGCATTCACTCCTGATTGTGTATTCCCATATCAATTGGACTGGTAATGTCTCCGAACCGGACTAAACGATAGTTGAGCTGAATATCCACTTTAAGCGTTTGAAATTTTTGTGGCCAATCCTCTTTCCATCTATGCCATTCACGTGGGAACTTGCGGTGAAAAGCTTCTCCAAACCCGAATATATCGGAACCGATTTGTTGTGCGTGCGAAATGCCTTTCTTCAAAGACTGTTGCAGATGCTCTTTAGCTGATTCTTGAAGATCTCTAAATGTCTCTTCATTCTTAGGGGTGGCATTGCACGAGATCGTTCCGATATTGGATTCTGTATCCACAATAAGAGAAATGTGCGGCTCATGGTCTATTATTTCTGGACGCATCTTTACTTTGGAACGGATTACTTCAACAACAAATTTCCCTTTGGAATTCGGACAATCGATGGAAGCTACGGTGCTGGAAACACGGTTGGATATATATGTAAAGGCTTTACTTTGTGAATCATCCATCCAATTGATAAGTCGGTCGCCCTTGAAAACACCAACTCCAGTAAAAAAATATTTAACATGTTGGGGCGACTTTGTCACATTATCAATAGTTAGACCTTTTTCTACGTTTGTCAGTCGAATACCGGTGAGAACCGGTTCAATGCCATCCTCTGTAAATTTCTCTAAAATATCTTTCACATTGACCGCGGAAGTTGGAGCCCATGCTTTTTCAGAAAGCCTTAATGCCTTATACATATCCATTGCAGGCAAGATCTCGGTTGGAGCTACAAAAGTAACGGCCTCCTTTGCCGAGTTTCCTCTGACAACGGCCAAATAGAAATCAGGTCGAACTTCATGATCACGGAACAGAAAGTCCAGCGGCTCCTTGATTCCTTTTTTTGCCGTTTTCTCATCAAAAATGACAAACTTTAAGTGAGACATATACATTTTTCGGGACGATTCCGTTGTTAATTTTCGAATAGCTTCAAATATGGTATCGGCGCGCTTGGAAAAAACGATCGTTGGCGTCCGTTCCATGGGGGAATTCTGCGACATTTTCGATGGGTCAACCACTTGTAAACTGACTTCATATTGGTCATCAACGGCATCAATGCCCAGAGCCATCACGACGGAAATTGCACTCAGTTCCTTACTGTTCCAGCAACCCGTAAGAAACACCATTAGCCAGATGCACATAAACAGTAATAAAATGGTGGATCGATACGAGTTCATGATGGTTTACTCCTTTAGTTTTTACGATGTTTTTTAGTTCTATATGGAAAACGCAATATGGCGTCCCTCTGCTCCGACGATTTGTAATTGGCAAAGGGGCTCAAATACGGTACACCGAATGAATGAAGCCCATTCAGATGTACAAAGAGCATGAGAATACCAACAGTCAATCCGTACACACCAAACATAGCGGCTATGCCTATGAAAGCGAAACGTAATATCCGGATTGGAATAGCAAAAGTGTACGAGGGAATGACAAAGCTCGAAATGGCAGTTATTGCAACAACAATGACCATAACAGCCGAAACGATGTTTGCTTCTACAGCTGCTTGGCCGATCACTATTGACCCGACAATAGAAACGGCTTGACCGACCGTCCGTGGCATACGAAGACCTGCCTCCCTCAGAATTTCAAAAACCACTTCCATGATCATCGCCTCAATAAATGCTGGAAACGGTACTCCTTCACGTTGCGCGGATAAGCTTAATAACAAAACGGTTGGAATCATATCCTGATGGAATGTCGTTAATGCGACATAAATGGCCGGAGCCAACATACAGATTGCCAGGCAAATGTACCTTAATATTCGAATGATACTACTGTAAACAAAGGATTGATAATAGTCTTCTGCGGATTGAAGGAAATCTGCAAACACCGCAGGTGCAAGGATGGCGAAGGGAGATCCATCCACAAATATCGCTATTTTCCCCTCCATAATTCCTGCTGCAATAGAGTCTGGGCGATCAGAATTATAAAAGAGCGGAAATATCGTGAATTGTTTATCTTCATGGAGACATTCTTCCAAATATTCGCTTTCAAGCACGCCTTCCACATGCATGTTCTTTAACTTGGATATCATGTCCTGCACCTTTTTTGGGTCAGCGATCCCATGTAAATACATGACCGATATATCGGTCTTAGTTTTTTTGCCAACTTTTAGGGTAGTTAGACGTACTCTTGTATCCTTCACCCTTCGACGAACCATAGTCGTATTCGTACGTAAAGTTTCTGTAAACGCTTCTTGCGGACCTCTGACCACTGGCTGTGTCTTCGAGTCCGAAATGCTGCGTTCTTCCCATCCAGGCAAAGAAATGACCAATCCTTCATCCATATCGTTCAGGAGTAGGAGAAGACCACCGGAGAGGATCTGTTCCAAGGCATCTTCAAAGTTTTGAGTAAAGTTTGCTTCACCAATGTCCAAAATTGCGTTTTTCAATAACGGTAAAGTGATCTCGTCAGAGGAGACACGATCATGCAACGGACGGATCACGTTATCCTGTACCTTTTGCATGTCAGTCATGCCGTCCAAATAAAAAAGAGCAGCGTGTTTATGGCCAGTCGTGATCTCACGAACAACAAAATCCGAACTGTTTCCCATGAAGTCACAAATGAGATCAATATTCTGGCATAATTGTCTTGAAAATTTGGTATGTAACTTCATTTTCACCCTCCTCAGATACGTAGTATTAACAATAATCCAAAATAATACCACAATAATCCATAATTGCGTTGTTGTCGGTAAGGTCAATGACATCTTCAACGGTGGAGGATAAAGGCTATTCTCTTTCTTTGAAGGCTTGGTATGATGAGGAAAAGCAAAAATGATGGGAGAACGTGACTACGAAGGATACAATACCTGCAATAACATACTATATGCTATTTATCTTAAGATGTAATATTTCATGAGAATACGCTAAAAGGAGTTTTCCTTATGAATATTACATCAGTTTTAATTTATTGTTTTATTGCTACCTTCACACCAGGCCCTACCAATATCGTCATATTATCCACAGTGCATCATTTTGGAGCAAAAAAGGCAATGAAATATACGTTTGGAGCATTTGAGTATATGTCACATCTAAAGTGAGGAGGAGGGAGTATGTTTAAATAGGCTACAGATGACTATCCTTTTTTGGAATAGTTTACTTGTGTAGTATAATACTTTTGAAGGATATTCTTTTCTATCAATTCATTTAAACATCCAAATAGAGAGGTATTTGATCATGCTATTTATTACAAAAAAAACGATCAATAAGCTAGCAGAACCTTATAGAGAATCTGACATGCTTGTCTGCTATTCAACTCCACAGAGCTTTTCGGCTTATACAAGTCGAGCCATATTACTCTTAAATAATGATAGGATTATTATCCTTTTCCTCAATCTATTTTCCACAAAAGTAGTACAAAAAGTTGAATATGAAGTTGCTGATTTACAAGAACAAAAATACCATTCTGGACACCTGTCTTCTGCAATATGGTCATTTAAAATCAAAGGCCAGCATTGTAGGTTTAGGATAATCAAAAAAATTCTTACTCTTGGCTCTATGCAAAGAGATTTTCTGAATTTCTTGCAACAAAATAATTTAAACTAGCGACCGAGTAGATCGGTAATTTCTGTCTGCCTAAGGCGGGGCACCGTAAGTACTTTATGGGGATAAGTGATGAAGGTAATATTCGGTGTTTTTTTGTTATATATCATTGAGGGGAGGAATTCTACATGAACGAACAACTCATAAAAAGCGATGGAATAGAAATCTGTAGTGAGAGTTTCGGCGAGCAAGTTAACCCGGCAATATTACTGATTATGGGGGCTCAATCCTCATTGGTCTGGTGGGAGCAAGAATTTTGTCAGCGTTTAGCTGAGACAGGTCGCTTTGTCATTCGCTATGATAACCGAGATGTTGGACGTTCTACAACCTATGAATCTGGTCAACCGGACTATACCTTCGAAGACATGGCAGATGATGCGATTCGAGTATTAGATGCTTATAAGATTGAGCAAGCGCATATCGTAGGGATGTCTATGGGCGGTATGCTGACTCAGTTGATAGCTCTACGACATCCAGACAGAGTATTAACCGTGACTCTTTTAGCAACGTCAAATTTTGCTTCCGATCTTCCACCGATGGAGAAAAAGGTTATGGACTATTTCTCGAATATGGGAGCAATAGATTGGTCGAACGAACAATCGGTGGTCGATTTTGTGGTGGGTAGATCAAGAATTTTAGTCGGTTCAAAGCATCCTTTCAATGAGAAAAAGGTTTATCAATTAGCAAAAGAAGAATGGAAAAGAAGCAACAATATGGCCAGTATGAATAATCACGCTATGCTGTCAGGCGGGGAATCCTATTTGGCTAGAACAGGGGAAATAAACGTTCCTACACTGGTTATACACGGTACTGAAGATTCGATTATCCCTTATGAACACGGAATAAATCTTGCTAACGCAATTCCGCGTGCGGTTTTACTGACATTGGAAGGTGCCGGGCATGAGCTTCACTATGACGACTGGGATTTAATAATCGATTCTATCTCAAAACACACTTCGATACTCAATTAGGTCAGCTGATGTGTAGGATAGCTGAATAAAACCGTTTACGAGAGAAGCAATCTTCCTGAATAAAAAGGCAATCTCCTTTTTTAAGGGGATTGCCTTTTGCTATTTGTATGCCCTTATTTTCATGAAGACTGGGCAAGTCTCAAGTCTCAAGTCTCAGGCACAAGTATCCCAAAGCTCCATCAATTTAGTAATGGCTGCATCAATGTTGTCTAGGGACACACCATCTCTGGCTTCCGTAGATATACCTTCCAGAAAGGTAACGAATAGTGTGGTTAACATGCTAACATTTGTGGATTCTTGAAGTTCTCCATTCTTGGTAGCTCGCTCAATACGAGCATAGAACTTGTTCCTAGTCACTGCTCTTTGCCTGATCAATAGTTCTCGAATATGAGTGTTTTCTGGGGAACATGTATTTGCAGAGAATATGACTAAACAACCCAAGGGATGGGTCTGCTCAGTCTGCATGATTGCTGAACTTCTTAAGGCTAATTCAATAGCTGTGCGCGATGAAAGTGAATAGTTTGTAAGGCTTGTCGATACTTGTCCGTATGTAGCCAAATACCGGTCCAGCGCTTCTTTGAATAATGCGTCTTTTGATTCAAAAGCTGCATAAAAGCTGGCTGAGGAGATGCCGCCCATCGCCTTTTTGAGTTGAGCCAAAGAGGTTGATTCAAATCCATGCTCCCAAAACAACATCATAGCTTGGGAGATCGCTTCGTCGCGACAGAATTTACGTGGTCTTCCGGTTCTAACCATGGAGTCGCCTCCTTATATCTTGTACTTATATACTAATCGATCCAAAAGTAATTGACAAGACAGAGAGGTATCTTTAAAATGTGGATTGATCGATCCATAAGTAAAATAAAAGGAGAGCAAATCATTGGCATATATGCTTGATTTTTCGCTTGAACTTGTTTTGAAATCGATTTTAAGGAGCTGCGCTAATGTCCAGCAATAACTCTTCTACTACTGTAAAGATTGCTTCTTCCGCCTCCTCTGAGCGCTTTCCCTGGCTTGGTCTGCTTGCTTTGGCTATGACAGGATTCATCTGTATTATGACGGAAACGATTCCGGCTGGTTTGCTTCCGCAAATAAGCAAGGGACTTTATATTTCAGAGGCAATGGCGGGTCAACTGGTCACTGTCTATGCCATCGGTTCCCTAGTGGCTGCCATCCCTGTAGCTATAGTTACCCGCCAATGGCGGAGGCGTCCGCTGTTACTTCTGGCTATTTGCGGGTTCCTGGTTTTTAACAGTGTCACCGCGATTTCTTCCAGCTACATACTGACGCTGGCTGCCCGTCTACTGGCAGGAGTTTCGGCTGGAGTTCTATGGGGGATGATCGGCGGTTACGCTCTCCGCATGGTATCTGCTACATTGAAGGGGAGGGGGATGGCCGTTGCCATGGTTGGAACGCCGATCGCCTTGGCTATTGGTGTCCCAGCGGGGACGTTTCTGGGGAACCTTATGGGTTGGCGTTCTGTTTTTGGAATTATGTCACTACTGACAGTTATACTGATCGCGTGGGTGCTTTGGAAGGTGCCGGACTATCCGGGACAGTCCTCCGATAAGCAAGCTTCGATCTATGCAGTCTTCCTTACACCGGGGATTCGGCCCATACTATTGGTTGTACTGACCTGGATGACAGCCCATAATATTCTTTACACTTATATTGCTCCATTTCTTGCGGCCAATGGGATGGGGGAGAGAGTGGGGCTGGCGCTGGCTTTCTTTGGCATTGCTGCTCTCATAGGTATATGGATAACTGGCGTATTCATCGACCGTTGGCTGCGTAAGCTTGTTTTGATTAGTCTTATTTCCTTCGTCTTAATTTCTATTGCCATGAGCTTTAGCAACTCCAATGCCCTTATGATCTATATCATTGTTACGGTATGGGGTTTAACTTTCGGTGGCGCAGCAACGCTGTTGCAAACGGCGCTTGCTCAGGCTGCAGGGGAGGGCAAAGTGGATATGGTTATGCCGATTAACACGACCGTATGGAATCTGGCTATCGCCGGCGGCGGGATGGCTGGGGGTATTTTACTCGAAACTTTTGGTGCGGGATCATTTTCATGGGCATTATTCATACTCTTATTCCTTGCGCTTCTCGTGGCTTGGGGTGGCAAAAAGTATTCGTTCCCTCCACACTAACCTAGTAATTAGTGAAGGTTTTTTTAAAAATTTTCTTGTTATGACTTCTAACTTTAATGCACAGAAGATGCTGTCCCAAGGGCAGTTGCTATAAAATAAAGCGCATTGTCCAAGCCGATGTTGTCGACAGGGCAATGCTCCTTGTGTTTGCATTCGAACATACGATAAAAATGAAGTGCATTCCGCACCAGACTGGTAGCCTGTAAGTTCGACTTCGCCATCCTTCAGAACTAGGAGCAAATGATGCTCTGTGTCTGCGAACGGCTTGTCGCCTAAGGAAAGTTGGGTAGGTACATAGATATATTATGATGGTCCCTCCGCGCTCCTTCGTAAAGCCAATAAAATGACCCATACTCTTGGTGTAAAACTGATTACGGTGGATGGGAAATCTACAATAAAAGAGAATTTTACGTTGGTTGAAAAACATTTATTGAAATAATGCACAATTAGATTAAGACTAATATTTATTTCTTAGAAATGTTATCCCGCCGGGTAGGGCTTTATTTGGTTTGTTCTATTTAGTAAATAGTCTGTGCTTGTATGGTGGAAATTAGCTAGTCTAATTAAAATCTCCGTTGGAATGTCTATTTCCCCACGTTCATAATTGCTGTATATCCGCTGGCTACAATTCAGATAATCGGCCATTTGAGTTTGAGTCAAATCCTTATCTTCACGTAAATCTCGAATCCGTTGATACATCATATTCACCTCGAACTAAGAATATCTTAGCGAAATAATCGCTATTGATTTTTAGCGAATAATTCGCTAAAATTAGTCAGAGGGTTAATAATACATATCATGAAGGAGTAGAACATGAGTATCTTGGAGAACTTTTATTACGGAAAATGTAACCCAAGTGAACGAATCAAATCGAAAGACACTGAGTTTGAACTGGTCTCTCAGAGAATAGCCGATGCTGAGGAAGCCCTCAAAACAAAATTGCCAGAACAAGATTACAAATTAATTGAAGAGCTTTCGGATTTACAAGATGTTTTAATTTCCTTATTGTCCGCTTCGGCTTATATTGAGGGTTATAAAATGGGGGCACTAATAATGATTGAAGTATTTGACGGGAAAGAAGAGTTGAAATAGGTAGTTCAGAAGATTGTAGGGGGCGATTATAAAAAAATTTGAAAGGTAGCTCCTTTATGAGGAGTTACCTTTTTTATTTCTAAAAGTAGCTAGCCTGCGGGATAAGGTTTTTTTTGTTTCGTTCTGTTTAACAAGTAGTCTGTGCTTGTGTTATGGAAATCAGCTAGTTTGATTAGAATCCTTGTAGGAATATCAACATCGCCGCGTTCGTAATTGCTATAAATTCGTTGACTGCAATTCAAATATTCAGCCATTTGGGATTGAGTCAAATCTCTATCTTCACGCAAATCTCGGATCCTTTGGTACATCTTCTCACCTCCAAACCTAGAATATCCCAGCGAAATAATCGCTATTTATTTTTAGCGAATATTTCGCTATTTAGTCAGAGGATTTCATTTAGGTTTAGAGCATGAAGGGAACAAACGTATGTGCATCCATTTATTGTTTGAAGTATATGATTTTGAGACTCAATATTTTTACCAAATATGCGCACCCACCGTTTCTTACTGCGCTTGCTTCTGTAGACATGATTTATGTTCCCTAATTTGGTTTGTTGAAAAATCAAAAGGCCGGCACATTGGCCGACCTGGTTCACCGAGGCTCGAAAGCGGCGGGGTGTTCCTTATTTAATTTTCCATGATATAAATATATCATGCTAAAAGTCTAACGAACGGCCATCATTCGGTCAAAAGTTATTTAATAAACAGTCTCTTTTCACAGGTTATAATAACCATTTATTGTCCAAATACTATGAATAGATATTATTACAGGAAAAAACAACTACTATATTCCTCTATTTTACAAATATATATAATTCATGTTAGTATATTGAAGAAAAATATCAAATATATGAAGAGAGTTGCCAACACCGTAGAATCTTCTATAACTTCAGAGACTAAGATAGACTTGGAAAATGGAATTGTTGATGAAAGAGTAGAGCAAGAATTAAGACAAGTTGATTATGATGACCTTTTCAAAACTGTAGGCATTAATCTTGGAATGGTCGATACTCAACGTCCATCTGGGGAAGTAAGTACACAAGGCTGGAGATCAAAGTTCGCAAAGGAAGTAGCGTTAGAATTAATTTCTAAACTAAAAAATATTGGATCACGTGCTTGGAATGAACAGATAAAAATTTATGTAGATAAGATACCACTTTTGACCGACGGTGCAAAAGAAACTTTGAAATATTATCTTGGTTATCAAGTAATAATGCAAGCTTTGGATATCATGGTAGATTTCACAGGCACAGCAGAGGACGGTCTTGCTTACGCCTTAAAATATGTTGGGTTGCCTGCGTGGTTGGCCGAACCCGCATCCAGAGCTATTGTCTTCTTCTTGCTGTAAAATCGGAAAAAAGGGGGACTAAACGTGTACATACTCGCATTGATTATACTTATTACTACAGGTTTGGTATCCATAGCTGATATTTTGTTTGATATAAAAGATTCCGGTGAAGGAATCAGGTTGATGGTTAAAACTTCACAGGCTCTATTCTTTTTATCATTGTTGTTTTTTACAGTAAAAAGCGGTACCAAGAAAAGAGACTGAACTCGTCACACACAGAAAAAGGGTGGAGTTGATAAACTATATCAACTCCACCCTTTTTAGTTATTCGTCGTACGTGTTGATATAATCGCTCCTTCTCCTGGCTTAGCAAACAACTTCACTTCCGCAAGGCAAAAGACGTGACCGGGCGGATCATTCATAACGACTAGGAATTCCAGATACACAATAACAATTATTTATTTAATGTATGCAATTTACAAATGGTATTATTGTCACCATGTTGACGATAATACAAAATGCTGTTATTGTAATTATAGTCAGTATGGTGACAAAAAAAAGAAAAGGATATATTTATGGAATATTCTAAAGCGCTTAGAGAGTTATATATAATGCAACAAACTTACGCTACTTTTTTTTCCGTTACTAATAAGTTGCAAATACAAGGCGACAACTATTTTGAGAAATTAACATCACGACAGTACATGATCATGCTGGCAATAGCTCATTTGCCAGAGGATGAAACAACACTTGTTAATATTGCAAGAAAGTTAGAAACAAGCAAACAAAGCGCACAAAAGCTTATAGTCAATTTAGAGAATAAAGGATACCTAATTACGACGCCAAGCAAACGGGACAAACGTGCAATTAACGTGGAAATCACGGAATTAGGGAAAAGAGTCATGCTGGAATGTGGTGAGAAAGCAATATGCCTAATGGCAGATATTTTTAATGGATTCACAACTGAAGAATTAGAAGTGTTATGGAGTTTATTGAAAAGAATATATGGTGCTCACAACGAAGAGTACGTTGGTTTTGAGGAAGATGTAAATTATAAATTTGAAGACTTGGAAGGGTTTCAAGAAGCACAAATTCGAGCTTTAGATAGCTTTATTTTACGGAGAAAGCATTTTTAAATAATGGGAAACATTTTTCCATCAAAATTCATTGCTACTTTTGGAGGTCGCGAGATGAAATTACAAGTACAACCGAGAATTGCAATAATTGATGAAAAAATCGATTTTTGTGTCACCGGGTTACCACCAGAGGACAAAATAAAAATAACTGCATCCATGCATTTTCCTTGGGCAGTTAGTGAAAAGTATCAATCATTTGCTTGGTTTACTGCGGATTCAAACGGTAGTGTTGATTTATCGAAACAGAAACCTGATTCTGGAACTTATGATTATATAGATAGTATGGGCCTTATTGCTTCTTTACAGAAGATTAATAGTGAGGGAGGAAATATCGCTCATAATATTTCAATAGATGGTAGTCTATTTATTGACATAGTATGTGAAAATGGACAAGATCGGGAATGCATAAGTCTAGAGCGTATGTTTAAGTTACCGGAAGTGAAAAGACATCAGATTACTGATGCATTCGTGGGAGAGTTGTTTTACACTGAAAACTCAAATTATAAAACGATTGTAGTATTGGGTGGGTCTGATGGTGAACTAAGTGGTCTTTCGATTTTGTCAGGACCATTGGCATCTAGAGGTTTTAATGTTTTAACCGTTGGATATTTCAATGAAAAGGGATTGCCTAAAAAGCTTGAGGAAATTCCCCTTGAATATTTTGAAAAAGTGTTCTCTTGGCTTAAAAAGAATTCATTAACACGTACTAATGAAATATATGTACATGGTACATCTAAAGGTGGAGAATTGGCGTTACTTTTGGCGTCACGATATAAATTCATTTCTAAAGTTGTGGCTTCTGCACCTCATGCATATTGTTTTCAAGCGTTGGATGGTTTGATGAGTGGTAAAAATGTTTCATCATGGTCGTATGAAGGGAGATCATTACCATTTATACCAATTGATAATGAAATTTTTTACGACCATCAGCGTCATTGCTTAGAAAAAAATATACCTTTTGGTTTTACTACTACATATAAAAAAAGTGTGGAAAGGGCAAGAAATAAAGAGGAGGCTCGAATAAAAATAGAGAATGCAAATGCGAATTTATTGCTAATTGCAGGTCATCAAGATAATATTTGGAATACTCACGAGGCATGTGTAGAAATAATGAGTATTTTGAAAAAAAACAATTATAAATACAAATACAATCTTTTAGACTATAAGGATTTAGGTCACTCATTACCAATACCATTTATTATACCTTTAAGCGAAACATTGAACTTAAAAATGGGTGGAGGCGTTTTTACTTGTGGTGGTACTTTAAAAGGAAATTCTTTTGGTCAATCAGATTCTTGGCAGAAAACAATAGAATTTTTTATGAATTAGGGCGTGTCTTCAAACTCAGGCAAGCCAAACAATAATGGTTGCCAAGGCAAAAAAAGACTTGAATGTACACGCCATTTTACATAGTGAGTCGCCAGACGACGATAAATTCTTTACTTTATTAAAGAGCATTCCACCAAATAACGTTTTTTTGTAAACGATCTTATCATATTTTAGGATGACTCGGCGATTTTTTTCGGGAATCACTGGAATAGCCTGTTGTTCCTTCAAAAACATGCGAATGGCATGGATATCTTACGCGCGGTCGTCAATCGTACTAGGCTCCATGTTTTTTTCGACAAACACTAATGATGGAAGGAGATAAAGGAGTGAAAGGTGTTTTATCCCAGTCCGAATATTGATTTTCGAAAAAAAAGCCGCGGCTCGTTAATAAACGCTGAAGCGTGTCATTATCAGTAAAGCGACATGCAATTCGAGAAGTTGTTTTCTCCGATCCCCAATCACGGAACGTGACCCAGTGCATGATCTGGTTACTTGAATCATACGACTGTGTCCCAGATACCTTGACTTTAATTCCATCTTTATCGATAAAATTTCCCCAGATGCTTTCCTCTTGGTTAGATAAATCGGTTCCCAAGGGGTTTCGTGTTTCAAAAATAAACAACCCATTTGACTCTAGGTGCTTATAGACGGTTTCGAGTAAGGCTCGTTGATCCGCATCGCTCAAAAATGCCTGGAATGCATTTCCTGTCAAATAAATCATGGAAAAACGCTTTTCGGATTCGAATGTACGAGCATCAGCTTCAATAAAATCCACAGGCAAACCTTGAGCTTTAACTCGCGCATATTCAAGCATCGATGAAGAAATATCAACACCTGTTATATGTATCCCCGATTTTGATAAATGAATGGTTGTCAATCCTGTACCACATGCAAGTTCCAAAACTTCGCCTGGGTTCAATCTAGCAATATCAAGATAGAAATTATATTTATTAATCTCGTCGCCAAATTCAAGATCATAATTAATCGGGTCTCGATACTCTTCAAGATTATCGTGATCTATCAATATAAATCATCCCTTCACTACAATACGATTTCTTTAAATCGTCCTTCATCATACCATACATTTCTGGGTATTGATATAAATGGAAACCGTGTTGAAGTTTTATGAAAACGGACTGACGCACCAGCACTTTTAAAATAAAAAAGCCGCTAATTTAGCGGATCGGATGAGACAATCGTTTCGTCTTTTCATTTGAAAATAAATTTTACCATCACCTTGACTGAAATCATAGTTTTATAGTTTGAAGACATACTCTAGTATAAGAGCCGCAAGGTTCGATACCGATTTAACATCAATAGAAAGGATGACCTACTGAGGGATGCCATAACCTAATTAAAAAGCGCTGATTTGCGTATACGTGATGTTAAGGGAGAACTTTATATTGAAGAACGATAAAGGGGCAGCGTTTAAAATGGAAAAAATAATGGATGTTAGTATAACTTTTGAGTCAAAAGATGAAGGTACAATTTTAGTAGGAACAAACAAAGGATTAGACCATTTAACCTACCCAGAAATAAAAAAAATCATAGGTGATAAAATTCTTATTAAAAATGCAGATCAAATTGAGACGGTATTAAGCGTTAGCTCTGTTCAAATTTCAACCTCAATGGCTGAAAGGAAAAATATTGGAATATGCATTGGCAAGTTAGCATCTCATGATCTTGTTCAAGTTGGGGCAAGTATTTACAGTATAGAAGAATAATTAATATATTGTAGACAAAATGAGATTTGTTGCTGTCAAATAAAATGCTTAAAAAGGTGGTTCCCCCAAAAGGGGAAACCATCTGAATTTTTTTATGCGAGAAATTATAGTATTCATTCCTCTTTGTTATAGAAATTTCTTCATTTCATTAAATGCTAACTCCCTGTGACCTGCTTGGCAGTGTTGCTCACCCCCGTTTCTTTAGTAAATACTTTGGTTGTAATGGAAGCAGCATTGATTAATTCTTGTTGAATTTGTGCGAGTCGGCTAATGGGTACGTATTGATCATCTTCTCCAGCTAGTAAAAGAACATCTTGATTAATGAATGCTCCAATGCCGTGCATCGTGTGCTTTTCGAAATTTTTAATGAGATCAAAAGGCGTTGCTTCACCGGTATTTTCCATCCCTTTGGTAATCTTCCAATGCAAATCAATATTGTGAGTCATCATCTGTTCGAATAATAGATTCACTTGATCTACTTCATTACGATCGACTAGTTGCACTATGTTCAGGTAAGTTTCTTCTGGCATTCCCATTTTTAAGGCATCTAAACCACAATGGAAAATGTTAAAAGCAACTACTTCATCGATTCTCTTTTCGAAGGCTGCTGCAAGCATAGCTAAATAACTGTACTTGCCAATAATCGCTTCAATAATTTGTAAGTTTTAAGAGCTGACAGTATCCCTATGCAACGCTTAGCCATGTTTTAATTTGGTCTAATGTTGCCCCGCTTTTGGCTTGGTTGTAAATATAATCAATCATGTCATGCTTTTTCTGGATACGGTAGTGATGTAACCCATCGTTTAAACTTCCTTGGCTGTCATACTGGCAATACAACGCAGAAAACATGAGCAGGGTCAAGTAACGGTCAATCGCCTGAGTAGATCGAACCTGCTAACGATCCATGGCCAGTTGTACTTTCGCAGTTCGAAAATACGCTTCAATGTCCCAACGTTTGCTGTAATAGCATAGAATCTCTTCATTGCTCAGTGAAATATCCGTGCTCAGAAAGGCCTTCATCTGCTTAGGTTCAAAGCCATCTCCATCTTTCCAACATAGGAGCAGGGCGGCATTTTCCAAGAGATTGAGCTTCCCTTCATAGCGATATACTCGGTAAGCGGAGGAGCCGATCGTCACCAGAACGGTATCCGATTTCGAGATATAGGAAGCAAAGTTTTTGAGCGATTGCCAGATGCCTTGAGGGTAGAAGATACGGTTCGTTTTCAAACCACTAATCACATGAAAGCCACGTTCCGCGCTCGTTTGAAGTACTGAAGCAGACGGATACCAGGAGTCCATTAGAACGTAAGTTCGGCACGTCGACATCGGAACAGACCGAATCATTTCACAAGCCAAATCGATTTTGCTTTTGCTTCCGGATCGTAACGTTCTGAGGCAAAGGGGAAAACCCGGTCACCCGAACGAAGCAAGGCTTGGACAACAACATGCCCGTAGACGGACTGACCTTTGAGATGAGAATGTTGAAACGAAGCCCCTTGAATCCTATGCGTAGCCTGTGACGAAGGCTTGGTTTTTCACATACGGTATCGTCAAGGATGACAAAAAAGGGGCCATGACCCGTTGAGCGATTTCCCTCATCTGCTGGAAAGCGACATGTTGAATAATACGTTTCAGGTAAGACGCGTTCCAGTTTCCGTGAGTTAAGAAATGAATCAAGGTTCTGCGGTCTCGATCCTGTAAACTTTCTCGGTGAATATCCGTTAAGGTACCTGAAAATCCGGTCGAAAGCATACCGTCTACGAAGTGCTTGATGTGATGAAGCACCAGTTTTGAGAAATACAGCGGAAGTTTCCATTGTTCCGACCGATTGTTCCAATGATTTTGTTGTGATAAAGTATACGTATGAGACATATCTTGTTCTCCTCTGCGTGGAGTGGTTGGTGGTACTTCTATTTTACGCAGAGAGTCAAGGGTGTCTCTTTTTACATTTCATAGAACTGATTTTGGGCAAGTAAAGTTAATCAAGCTAAGGGGTGGGGGGTTCATGAAACAGGTAAGTAGGTTATAGTGATAGATGGAAAAATAGAGTGGAGGAGTTAAGTATGGTCAAACAACGCAAGATTTTACTAACCGCAACTATAGTCTATACCATTATTGTACTTTATTTTATGTTCTTCGCTTTCGGCAGAGGAGAGGCTTCGGAACAAATTTCCAGCTACACCTTTATTTTTATGCCCGAGAACTTCATTAGTTTGCCGTCTCCAGCTGATCTCCTGCATCCCAGCCTAATGAGTATGGTGGCTTTCGGGAACACTATTGCGTTTATTCCTTTCGGTATATTGATTCCATGGCTGTACCGGGTCAGCTTCGTCCGGTTCATCACCTTATTCTTCATCGCGATTCTTGTGCTGGAAACGATCCAGGCCCTTACATTCCTGGGCAGCTTCGATATCAACGACGCTCTTCAGAATTCGATTGGAGCAGCCCTCGGTTTTGGGGCGTACAAGCTTGGTTTCCGTTACCGGAGTCTCGGGCGCAATCTGGTGGCAACGGCTATATCGGGTATGGTTCTTTTTATAGCTTTATGGGGATTAGGGGTGGCGGTAGACAAAATAACAACTAAAGTAGAAGGTCCGTTTGTGGCGATCACTGAATGGACGGACAACTCGGGCAATTCATCCACCGGAGACAAACCGGACCGTATTCAAATCAACGGACAGAAGATACCGCTCCGCTATAACCTATATAGCGCTGAAGGCGGAGATTCCAGAACGTTCACGTACAAGTCTGAGGGACAGACGATTTTCTCCTTCGATTACGGATGCCCCGAACCAACGGATTATTCCGGTAGTATCAGTGTTACTCGGGATGGCAAGGAGATCATGAGCAATTCTGGAGAACTTCAGCGTACTAATCCTGATCTGTTCCCTTCGCTATTCAAGATTCCGCTTGAGCCGGGGGATGAGCTGAAGATCACGATTAAGGGCGACATGAAAGCATGGGATGTCGGGTATACGCGGATGCAGTATTTCTGGAACTGAGTGCTTAAAGGGATTTCGCCGCCATTTTATCATGAATAACACCTAGCGCTTGGGTTTTCAAGCGTTTTTTTTGTACTTTTGAGAAACTTGGTTATAACCTAGGCTGGTTGGTTGTCCAATCGGGTATTTTAAAGGAGCTGAAGGACTGGAGAACGATCGAATCCTCATGAATTTCATCATTTTAAGCATCTCTTCCATGTAAGAATCATACCCACCAAAGACAATAATCCTTTGGTAAGTCCTAATATCTGATCATTCACATGTACATTACTTAATCCCCCGTGATAACAAACTACGGATGCAATGTTGAGATCTAATGAGAGACGAGCTGCACCCATATCCGGTGTGGTCGGGACATGAATCCCCCACCAGAATCCCGTTTACACTGTACATCGAATCCCCGGCAATAAGAGTCTTACTTTGCCTTAAATAAAGACTGTTATGACCAGGAGTATGACCAGGCGTATGGATGACTGGAATTCTGCCGCAAAACGGCAGTTCCTGACCATCTATTAAGGTATCGTCCACTTTGCCCTTCGGGGGGATCCCAAGGTGACTATCTTTTAAAAGTGGGATCTCCCCTTGAATATACGGCTTATCCAGTTCGTGTGCATAGACTTTGATATGATTGCCACACTCCTGCAAAATCTCAGAAAGACAACCTATATGATCGACATCCTGATGCGTCAAAATCACAGCTTTTAGTTGGCCGAACGACACGTCTTAGCTGAAGCATTTTCTACTCCCTGTGAAATTTCCATAATATCGGACTTCACGAACACGAATTTTTGTCACATTGCCGTGAACTGCATCACGTACATATTCCGTATATTGTGTTTGAGTCACAGAAATTGGTTTCGAGACACCAACAAGTAAATGCAACGTTGCATCATAGGTGTACGTTGTTGGTACACCCAACACGTCAACAGCGCTTGTGATACTACCATAGTCGTTATAAGTCTGTGATGTATTAACCACATACTTATTGGTATTTCCTGATTCATCCTTGGTTTTACGAGTCTTCCAATACCGCAAGATCGAATTACAAAATTGTTAGGTTGATGTAAGGCAAATCGATAGCTTAGGCCAGCCTGGCAGGATAAGATTAGAACAAACGAAAATAGAAATTTTTTGAAAGGAGAATCGAGATGAGGCTGTTTGAACTGTTGCTTTTATTGTCAAACATCGGCTTATTTGCATTAACCGTACTATTAAAAAAAGGACGGCGTAGAATTCCAGTATTCGTTGCAAGCGGGATTGCCACACTTTTACTGGTCATTCATTGGACGGTGGAAGGATACAGAGTTCAGCTATTTTTCCCATATTGCATAACGATCATTTTTTTAGCCATTTCAGGTTATAGCTATTTTAAAAAAAACGGTCCCAAAAAAATCCCACGATTCATGTTGGGTTCAGCTTATACCGCTATAGCAATAATGCTGGTCGCAACAGCGGGTCTCATGTATGCTTTTCCTGTATTTAAACTACCTGAACCGACAGGCGAATTTAAGGTAGGAACGCAAACTTTTCATTTCGTGGATACAAATAGGGAAGAGATTTTCGACGAAGCCAGAGAGGGTAAGAGAGAATTGATGGTTCAGGTCTGGTATCCGGCTCAAGCTAGCACCGGCAAGTACGCTCCCTTTATTCCCGATACCCAGATTTTACGTTATATGGCCGCGAACTATGGCCTTCCCGAGTTTACGTTTCAACACCTGAAGTACGTATCCAGTCATGCTTATTCGGGGGCCGAAGTCTCTTCGGCACAGACTTCATACCCGCTGATCCTTGCGAATCCCGGCAACGGCTCTTCCAGGTTTCTTCACACGTCGCAAGCCGAAAATCTCGCGAGTCATGGATATATCGTGGCAGTGATCGACCATACCTACAATACATTTGCAACCGAGTTTCCGGACGGGCGAATCACGACCAGCACAACCAACGACTTATTCTCGCCCGACCATGATTACCAGACGAGTAGAGGAAATCGCGACAAGTTGGGAAAAGTTTTAACCGGCGATGTGGCGTTTGCGTTGGACCAATTCGAGCTCATCCAATCGGGGTTGATTCCAAGTCATCTAAAAGGGAGGATTGATCTCGGTCATGTCGGGACGTTCGGTCATTCCATCGGCGGAGCGACGGCCTATGACGCTTCTTATGATCCGCGAATCACGGCTGGAATAGACCTTGATGGAGGGCTTTATCGACTGCGTGACAGAGAGGGTCTACGAAAGCCGTTTTTGTTCATCAACTCGGAAAGCTATTTCGAAAAATTGAAAATGGTGATGGATAACCGGGTCTACACGGATGCAGAGCTTAACCGTATGGGATCAACAAGAGAGTGGGAGGATCAAGTAACGGAAGATAAAAAGTTGGAGCTTGAACGGATGCGCGAAACGGTCGACGAAGGAGGACAAGTCCTCTATATCGAAAATACGGAGCATTTGAATTTTACCGACGTACAGTTCATTTCTCCGATTTTCAAAATGCTGGGCATTACAGGAAAGATTGCGCCCGAAAGAGCGAACTCCGTTATCAATGCCTATATGCTGGATTTCTTCGATAGGTATCTGAAAAATCAAGGCGGAATCTTAATGAAAGGACCGGATAACCGCTTTCCGGAGGTGAAGTTCGTAACCTCGCTATTATAAATTACGGAACAGAGTACCGATTTTGATATGCTCCCCTTCAAGTAGACAGGTTTAATAAATAAACCGCTGCTTGAAGGGGAGTTTTATTTTGTCTAAGAAAAACGAATACAATGCGATTGAGAAACTAGCCATCATACAGGAGTTAAAAGCAGGACAGAGCGCCGTGTGGAAGTAGCAAAAAAACATAACACAGCGTTACCACCTTAGTGAAGTGGCGACATCGCTATGAGTTGTACGGAATTGAGGGGGAAGGTTTCCTCCGGATAAGAAGATTTGTGGATGCTCGCCGCCACGTGTCTTCTGGTAATCGTAGATGACCGCCAGCGCTACACCGTGTCCGGTGCGATACGTGCTACTACGTTTGTTTTAATGGCTGTTAAATTTCTTATTGATTTATAAAGACCGACTTTATCTAGATGGGGAAGTAATTTTTGTGAAAAAAACTTAAATATAGGTTGAATATGGATTTTGTTTCCATTATACTCCTGCTTGAGCGGTATATTTTTTCAATCGTCTATCTACGATTCTAACTTATGAGCTGTCCAAGAAGAAAAATATAAAGAGAGGTGATCCCCGTTTCAATGGTCAATACCGCTTGAAGGCTTATTTTCCTGAAGTGTCTAAGAACTTGGATTATTATTATTGAGGAGGGAACTAATGCTAAGAAAAGGATTATGTGCGGTTGCGCTGCTCAGTCTCCTAACCGTTCTGCTTCCAGCAATGCATACAAGCGCAGCACCGAACTCGAATCTTGTGTGGAGCGACGAATTTAATGGAACTTCGTTAAATCGGTCCAATTGGACCCCTGAAATCGGTACCGGAAGCGGCGGATGGGGAAACAATGAACTGCAGTACTATACCAACCGTGCGCAGAATTTGCAGGTTACTGGAGGCAATCTGGTGATTACGGCACAAAAAGAAGCTTACGGCGGAATGAATTACACCTCTGCCCGGATCAAAACTCAAGACTTGAAAAAATTCACTTATGGGAAAGTGGAAGCGCGCATCAAGTTACCATCCGGTCAAGGGATATGGCCGGCTTTCTGGATGTTAGGCAGAAACATCAGCTCGGTAGGTTGGCCGAAATGCGGAGAAATCGACATTATGGAACGTGTAAACAACAATCCTTCTGTGAACGGTACTGTGCATTGGGATGCGGGAGGACACGCTGACTTCGGGCGAGTATCGGGCAATCTGGATTTTTCCCAATACCATGTGTACAGCATCGAGTGGGACTCCAAGTATATCCGCTGGTTTGTCGACGGGCAGCAGTTCAATGAATTTTATATAGAGAACGGAACCGGGAACACCGAAGAATTTCAGCAGCCGTTCTTTATTCTCCTGAACCTAGCGGTCGGCGGAAACTGGCCTGGTGCTCCCAATAACTCGACGCAGTTCCCGTCCCAAATGCTAGTCGATTACGTGCGTGTCTATCAATAAAGTGTGGGCATTAGATACAATTCATATGAACATTATAAAAGCAACCCCGGTCATTTACGGGGTTGCTTCAATTCGCTATAAATTAACTCGCCACTAAGTCCTAATATCTGATCATTCACATGTACATTACTTAATCCCCCGTGATAACAAACTACGGATGCAATATCGAGATCTAAATACTTTTTCAATGAGAGACGAGCTGCATCCATATCCGGTGTGGTCGGAACATGAATTCCCCCGAGAACCCCGCTACACTGTACATCGAATCCCCGGCTATAAGAGTCTTACTTTGCCTTAAATAAAGACTGATATGACCAGGTGTATGCCCAGGCGTATGGATGACGCTAATCCTGCCGCAAAACGGCAGTTCCTGACCATCTATTAAGGTATCGTCCACTTTGCCCTTCGGGCGATGCACAAGGTGACTATCTTTAAAAAGTGGGAGTTCTCCCTGAATATACGGCTTATCCAGTTCGTGTGCATAGACTAGACTTTAATATGATCGCCACACTCCTGCAAAATCTCAGGAAGACAACCTATATGATCGACATCATGATGTGTCAAAATCACAGCTTTTAGTTTGTCGAACGACACGTCTTAGCTGAAGCATTTCTACTTCCTCTAAAATTTTCATAATATAGGGTCTCCGTACAATGTAATTGACACCCATACTAAAATAGGTTCAAGGGGCGAATCCAACTCTATGGCGTTGCCGTTCCTTAATGTCAATGGATACGGTGCGAATAGATGTGATAGGAATAACAAGCGTTTGATATTGCGTAAGATATTTAACGAACTAGTCGTCAATCTGATCCAATATCCCGTCGCATACATTTGCCCCATCTATAAAATGAATAGTTACTTCCTTACCTTGTAAACTTGCTAACATGACATCACCTCATATTTTCTTAAAGTTTCTTGCGGATCATTAGGGTTTGAGCATACTCTATAAAGAAGTGATCACCTGATCAATAACACCATATTCCAGTGCCTCCTGAGCGGACATGTAAAAATCCCGGTCCATATCTTTTTCGACTTTTTCAAAAGATTGTCCGGTCCGATCAGCTGTGATACGGGTTGCCTTTTCACGAGTCCATAAAATTCGTTTTGCGCTGATCGCAATATCGCTGGCCTGACCTTGTGCGCCGCCGTGCGGCTGATGGATCATGATTTCACTGTTCGGCAACGCCGAACGTTTCCCTTTGGCGCCCGCTAGCAACAGGATCGCGCCAAACGAAGCAGCGAATCCCGTACATATCGTGTGTACATCAGGTTTGATGTACTGCATCGTATCATAAATGGCAAATCCTGCGGAAGTAGAGCCACCCGGGCTGTTGATATACATGTAAATTTCTTTTTCCGGATCTTCTGCCGCCAGGAACAATAATTGAGCAATAATACTGTTAGCCAAATGATCATCGATGGCTGCCCCGACAAACACAATACGATCCTTTAATAGTCTGGAATAGATATCGTACGATCTTTCACCTTGAGCAGTTTGCTCAACAACATATGGAACATAAACACTCATTTGTGATACCCCCATTTTCTTGGTTCAGTTGATTTCTCCTTGTAAACGAACCGAGGCCGTAAAAAGATACGGAGGTTTCAATGGGAAAACGATTTGCGTAAATGGTGTAACTTTTACAACCACTTGTTCGTTTACATTGGAGGTAACAAAGGCTTTGCTCTAGGAAAGGGCAGAATAAGACCGTGGAGGAGAGGACCTATGCGCATAGATGATTCTATACAAATGACAGATAATACAATAAACATCGAGAACTTGGAGGAATTACAGGCAGTCCTGAAGCGTTACTGTCTGTCGCTTACGAAATCAAATTGGGATGCGGAAGAATTGGCTCAGGATACTTGGGTAAAAGCATTAGGAAAGTTAAACAATCTCGAACATACAAACCCCAAAGCGCTTTTGCTGCGGATTGCGAAGAACACCTGGATTGATGAGATACGGAGAAAAGCAGTCTACAGTCGGGTATTGAATAGAGAACAAGCGAAAGTAACTGTGCCGGATCATGGATCTTTTGAAATCGAGATAGTGTTACAGTCCTTAATGAATCATTTATCTCCGCTTCAGAGAACAGTTTTTTTGCTACGAGATGTGTTTGGATATTCGATTCGTGAGACATCCGACATGCTCAAAACAACGGAGGGAGCGGTAAAAGTTGCACTCCACCGGGCACGAAAATCGCTTGAAGCAGTCAAGGAGGATCTCCTCAAAGGAGAGTTATCCTTACCGGAAAGTGAAAACTCGAAAACTTTTCTGAGAGCGTTGACAGCGGCATATCATAGGGGGGATATTGCAACATTGGTTATGCTCTCCCATCAGGATGTAATGGAGCCGGACGTGGTAATCGGAATCGTTAATCATAAGCTGCACCGGAGTCTCGCTTCAGTAAAACAAACGGATTCCCATACCATGAGTATGATAGCGGCGTAGTTTGCGAAGAGAAATGTGGAACTCATCATAGTGGTTATTTCTGATAAAACATTTTCCCGGTCATTCCAATTTATAGCTCTTAGCTGGGATTAAAATGAAGTATATTAAAGAAGATAGCGGAAGGGGAAGGTTCAAATAGGTGAATTAGAAAATTTGTTAGAAGATAATAACCCCATAGTCTTATATCATGCAATGACACAGATAGGAAAAGAAGGCTTCCGTACAGAGAAAATGATAAAAAAATTAAGTGAATTATCATTAAAAAGGGAACCCCAAGATAAACTATTAGGTTATTATAAGGTGGGAGACCTAGCAATAGCGACTTGATAAAACTTGGAGAAAAGAAAGAAGAAATATCTGGATTTAGAACTTTAGATGAATTTGAAAAAAAGATGGTTTTCCGATTATTTGAAGAAGTTGAATGGTAAGAATTCCTGTTCATCTGGATGAAAGCTTTAAATAAACTTATTTCAACTCGAACCATGAGGAGAAATAGGTTTATTCGTATCTAATGGGGATACACCAAATGAAAAGGATACGTAATCAATCGATGCATGGGACAAGCACATTGCGAATTAAAGCAACTACCTGAACGAAATGAGTGTAATATTTCAAACTGTATTTCTATTGATAACGATGCAAGAAGCCATCAACTAGTTTGGCGTTTGTCATCTGAATTACAGACTGATCTTCGAGTTCCTCGGCCATATCATCATCCGTCATGGACACGAAAAAAATAATATCTTCTTTGGCTTGACCAAATTGATTGAAAAGCACGTCGTCTGTTTCCTTAACTACCTTGGCCATAATTTTTATCATTTCATCTTTATAATCAAACACATTTTCGGTTGCATATAGAAATTTGCTCATATGATTCAAGTGTGTTGCATCGCCATATTGATATTCGCAAAATCCCCATCTATAATAATTTTCATCTTCCTTGCTGTCGCACAGGCCTTCGGCTTTCATGTTTGTGATATGTCTAACAAGGGATTCTTCTGTATTAACAGCTAGAAACAAGGTGACAAAATCGCTGTCTGTGCCAAAAGCACAGGCGTAAACCTTCTCATTCTTCACTTCTTTCAGTATGCTTTTAAGATCATCCAAAAATCCTGCCCTAAATCTTTCCTCAAATTCATTCAAAAAATTGTTCATCTGGTTCATATGCTCCTTTATGAGTCTTATGCTTGATTATACATTATCATTATTAGCACGACTCGTGTAGCCTACCATGCTCAGCCAATAGCAAGATTTGCAATGAAAAAAATAAACGCAAGACAGGCTAGCCAAGCAGAAAGTGTAAATCCGTAACATCTAGAAGCCGCTCTTAGGATAACGGGGACTCCTGTTCAGCTGGATAAATGCACTTAATTTCAAATTTTTATTCGGAAGCTAAGTTAGAAAGTGTGTCTCACACTCTGGAAAAAGTATTGGGGAGTCGGTTATGGATGGTAAAAAATTTGTTCTTATGCTTTTACTTTTCTGCTTGTTGGGCATTGTAGGGCTAGTGGCATTAATCTACGGATTTATGTGGTTCGTATTCATGATTAGTATTTAAAATCAGCTATCTAACAGCTCAATTTTTAATCGCTTGCTTTTTGCTGATATCATTTAGCTGGTCCCAGGTGAGCAGAAGTTATGCTATACTTGCGAGGTAAAAGGGGGTGCCTACTGATGGAGAATCTGTTAGGATTGTCTGTGACTTCTTACACTCATGCAAAGCCAATTATTAAGAAACGTTACTTTGTATGGGGCGAAACAATTTTTAACGCTGAATAAGCTTTTTAATATTTTTGGCTTTGCACCTTATTTTAAAAAATCAAAATAAGGGGCGAGTAAAATTGAGATATACGAATGCTTCCAAAGTTTTACCTCAAGAATTAATTATAGAAATCCAAAAATATGTTCAAGGAGAGAATCTGTATATTCCTAAGCCAAAAACGGAATATATGGATTGGGGAAGCTTGAGTGGCGGGAGATGGTTGCTAGAACAGCGAAATGCCGCAATCAGAAATGCTTTTCAAAATAGAATCAGTATCGAGCAATTAGCTAATGAGTTTTTCCTCTCTACCGAAACCATTAAGAAAATTGTTTATTCACATAAAAAGTAGATGGACATAACGTGATAAGCTTAAGACGCGACCGGATAATCGCTATGAACGACCAATCCGGTCGCGTCTTTTTGTTTGGTAAAAGGTTTGATGTGCCTTCGCATTCCCACAGCCAGATTCCGAAATACTTTTTTGGCATTCCATTTTTTTATAATTTTTATGTCGAGAATGATTCTAACTCGTTGTTTTCATTTATAAAGCTGATTTTAAACTTAAAATATAAATATAAACGACAACAACAATTGAAGGGAAATATGTATTGATTCATTGTCTTTAAAACAAGAAAGTGAGGAAAAGATTACTATGAGGGAGCAAAAAAGTAGAAGTAGACATCTGATTGATCCAGAAATTATCAGTGCAGTTGATTTAATACCAACAACCGATCTTACCGAATCTACACTAAGGGAAGCACGTAAAAATCAATCTCAAATGATGCAACAAATAGATGTAACGCAGATGTTCCCTATTACATTAGAAAAAAAGGCTGTGCCAAGTTATTTTAGTGGTCCAGATATTCAAATCGAAATCATTAAGCCCAAACAATCAAAGCATCATAAGATGCCTCTATATTATTCGATACACGGAGGCGGGATGGTCTTAGGAAGTCCAGTCGTGGATCGTCCTGCTAATGCATCTCTTGCGGCACAACATGGTTTCTGTTGCGTATCCGTGTACTATCGCCTAGCACCAGAGCATGTACAGCCAAGTCAGTTACAGGATTGTTATTCGGGCCTAAAATGGTGCATTGAACATGCGGAAGAGTTAGGGATAGATACTCAGAAAGTTGCCGTAGGGGGCAGCAGCGCTGGCGGCGGTTTGGCGGCTGGCCTAGCCTTGTACATTCGTGATCAGAAGGAATTCGAAATCCATCATCTAAGATTAATGAGGCCAATGCTAGATGATCGCACAAGTACCGCACCAGAGCACCCATACGCAGGAGAGTTTATTTGGACAAAACAAAGTAATTATTTTGGCTGGAAATCTGTATTGGGGGATGAACCGGGTCAGGAGGAGGTAAGTGAGTATTATGTGCCGGCTCGTGCTAAGTCATTGGCCGGATTACCACCGACTTATATAAATATAGGTACCATTGATTTATTCATTGATGAATCCTTGTTTTTTGCAAAACAATTGGCCTTTGATGGAGTCTTAGTCGAATTACATGTCTATCCCGGGTACCATCATATGTCGCCCGCGTTTCCGGATGCACATTTTTCCAAAGAAGGGGCCAGAACAAGTGAATACGCCTTACTGAAAGCTCTCGAGATCTTTGATATAAATTCTAATGAGTATAATGCTTGAGAGTCATTATCTTTTTTCATCTCTTCCGACTTTTACCACCCATTTAGGGTAAAATAGTACCAAGTATAAAATTCAACTACGGAAGTGGTGATGTCCCATGACAACGAGCAGCAAACCGAATAGACTATCCAAGGAAAAATCACCGTATTTGCTACAGCATGCTCACAATCCGGTAAATTGGTTCCCTTGGTCAGATGAGGCTTTTGAAATGGCTAAACGTGATAACAAGCCTATTTTCCTATCTGTTGGCTATTCCACTTGCCATTGGTGCCATGTAATGGGGAGAGAATCTTTCGAGGATGAAGAAGTGGCTGAGGTATTAAACCGGGATTATGTATCCATTAAGGTGGATCGTGAAGAACGTCCAGATGTGGATCATATCTATATGTCCATCTGCCAGACGATGACGGGGCATGGAGGCTGGCCACTGACGATATTGATGACGCCGGATCAGAAACCTTTTTTTGCGGGGACGTATTTGCCCAAGGAGCAGAAGTTTGGCCGTGTCGGACTGTTGGAGCTGCTTGGCAAGGTGGGTACCCGGTGGAAAGAACAGCCGGAAGAGCTGGTGGAGTTGAGTGAGCAGGTACTGATCGAGCATGAGCGGCAGGACTTGCTTGCGGGTTATCGGGGTGAACTGGATGAACAGAGCTTGACTAAAGCTTTCCATGAATACAGCCACACCTTCGATAAGGAATATGGCGGCTTCGGGGAAGCACCCAAGTTTCCTTCTCCGCATAACCTGTCTTTTTTGCTGCGATATGCACAGCATACGGGGAATCAACAGGCACTGGAAATGGCAGAGAAGACGCTGGATGCGATGTCCCGGGGCGGAATCTACGACCATATAGGCATGGGGTTCTCACGATACTCCGTGGATGAGAAGTGGTTGGTGCCGCATTTTGAAAAAATGCTATATGACAATGCTCTGTTGGCCATCGCGTATACAGAGGCTTGGCAGGTGACAGGCAAGGAACTGTACCGACGGATTACAGAACAAATCTTTACATATATCGCAAGGGACATGACGGATGCAGGTGGTGCCTTTTATTCGGCGGAGGATGCGGATTCCGAAGGAGAAGAGGGGAGATTCTATGTCTGGGACGACTCTGAGGTAAAGGCTGTACTAGGCGATAAGGATGCCGCCTTTTTCAACGATTTGTATGGGATCACACCTTACGGCAATTTTGAAGGTCACAACATTCCAAACCTGATTGATATCAATCTGGAAGCCTATAGGATCAAGCATGACTTGACTGAGCAGGAACTGGAGCAGCGGGTTAGTGAGCTACGGGCCAAGCTGTTTGCTGACAGAGAACAACGGGTTCATCCTCACAAAGATGACAAGATTTTGACCTCGTGGAACGGATTGATGATTGCTGCACTGGCGAAGGCAGGACAAGCTTTTGGAGACACGAGATATACAGAGCAAGCTCAGAAAGCGGAGACGTTTTTGTGGAACCATTTGAGACAGGAGGACGGACGGCTGTTGGCGCGTTATCGGGACGGCGAGGCAGCTTATCCCGGTTATGTGGATGATTATGCTTTTTATGTGTGGGGCTTGATCGAGCTATATCAGGCGACCTTCGATGTACAATATCTGCAACGGGCATTGACGCTCAATCAAAATATGATCGATTTGTTCTGGGATGAGGAACGGGACGGATTATTCTTTTATGGGTCAGATAGTGAGCAGCTCATTGCCAAGCCTAAAGAAATTGATGACGGAGCCATTCCGTCAGGTAACAGCATTGCGGCCTATAATTTTGTACGGCTTGCGCGGCTAACGGGTGAATCTGGATTGGAGAACTATGCAGCCAAGCAGTTTAAGGCTTTTGGCGGTATGGTTGCTCATTACCCGTCAGGCCACTCCGCGTTGCTCAGCGCGTTGTTGTATGCGATGGGAACGACGAAGGAGATTGTGATTGTGGGTCACAGGGATGATCCGCAGACCGTACAGTTCATTCAGGCGGTTCGAGCTGGGTTCAGGCCGAATACGGTCGTTATTTTGAAGGATGAAGGACAGTCGGAGATTGCAGAGACGGCTCCTTATATCCGTGATTATGATCTTGTGGAAGGCAAATCAGCCGTATATGTGTGTGAGCATTTTACCTGTCAGGCACCTGTTACCAGGCTCGAAGATCTGAAGGTGTTGTTGGATTAGAACTGAATAAAGCGATCGAACCTAATCCCCTTGGGAGTAGAAAATATATGGCGATTTTCAAAAATGACCCTATGTTTGCTACCTTCAGGGGGATTATTTTCATGTTAAGTGGTAGGTATAGTGAGATGAAACTAACACTTTCTTAACATCTATACTGCATTTTTTTTAATATTTTTTAGGTATATTATATCAAAGAACCGGTTCCGACCAGCCTTGCTGTTTTCGAAAATAAGTACATATACCTATTTAACTAGCGTGTTTATATCTTTTATGTCCAAGCGTTTTAGCAGCAGATGTGAAAAATGTGAAAGAGAGTCTGTCGGGTGATTGTCGTCATCGGCAAGACGAAGAGGTTCGCTATAGGTTGGGAAATACAGGTAATGAAATGGAGATGTTTATTAATGAAGAAGTTATCGGGGAAAAAGTGGCTAGTCGCAAGGAAGCTCAGCAAAAATTTTAAAACGAAGCTAATGGTCGCCTTTATTGCATTTTTGATTTTACCGTCCATGATCGTGGGGGCTTTGTCGTTTATAAGCGCGAGTCAGCAGATTCGAAACCAGATTGAAGAAAGTGCCGAGCAGGCTATTGTCCGCACTAATTTTATTATTGATAGTACTATTGAACCCAAGGTACATGACGCAGACTATTTTGCAGAAAGACTAAAAGGCAATCGGGTAGAGACGGAGGAACAAGCGGCGAATTTGGAAGAATTCTTTAAGCAATATATTGCACTCCATCCTGAAACAGAATCCATTTATTATGGTACGAAGGACGGCAAATTTACAACCTACCCACAGAAGCAATTACCAGATAATTATGATCCACGAGTCAGACCTTGGTACGATAAAGCGATAAAGGAACAAGCGAAGGCAGCAATTAGTTCTCCTTATCTTTCGGCAAGCTCGAAGCAAATGACGGTTACTGTGTCCAAGGCAACGTCAGATGGATCGGGTGTTATTGGCATTGACCTGAAAATGAGTGGTATTAAAGAGACGTTGAACAATATTAAAGTAGGTCATGAGGGTTATGCCATATTGCTGGACAACAACCATACTTACATTGTTCATCCGACGAAGGAACCAGGTACCAAAATTACAGATATTGAATCACGCATGTTTCAGAGTGATACTGGTGAATACGAGTATGAGTATGAGGGCCAGCTCAAATATATGAACTATGCGACTAACAAGCTGACTGGCTGGAAGATAGGCGGAACGCTGTATTTGTCTGAAGTCGATGATGCAGCAGGACCGATTTTGATCAGCACTTTACTAACCATTGTCGGTTGTCTTGTGATTGGTATTATCATTGTTTATTTCCTGATCCGTTCCATCATCAAACCGATTTTAAAGTTAAAAGAACAAGCGGTAAATGTGAGCGCCGGAGATCTCACACAGGACATTCAAGTAAAGAGCGAGGACGAGATCGGAGAATTAGGAGTGGCTTTTCAAAATATGCAGAATAACTTGCGATCTGTCATTCAGAACGTAGGGAACAGTGCAGATCATGTCACAATTTCTTCCAATGAACTGACAATAAGCGCGGAACAAACCAGTGCTGCAAGTGAGCAGGTGTCCCAGGCTGTACAAGAAATTGCCAGTGGTGCAGAGAAGCAGACTACAGGGCTGGAAAATAATTCGGTGGCCCTGGATGAAATTGCACAAGGGATCACCCAAATTGCTGAACGATCGATTTCGGTAGCTGATTTGGCCAAACGATCTGCCTTGCAAGCCGAGGAAGGACGAAAGTCTGTTGAGCAGACAGGCGAGCAAATGAATTCCATTCATCAATCAGTAGAGCGTTCCAACCAGATGATTCAAACCTTGCAAGCCCGCTCTCATGAAATCGGTGAAATTACGAAGGTTATCGGCGATATCTCCAATCAGACAAACCTGCTGGCATTGAATGCAGCTATTGAGGCAGCCAGAGCGGGCGATCATGGAAAAGGCTTTGCCGTCGTTGCTGATGAGGTGCGTAAGCTGGCAGAGCAGTCTCAGACATCCGCCACACAGATTGCCACCTTGATTGCCGAAATTCAGCATGAAACCGAAACAACAGTGAAGACGATGGACAGGGTCACGACTGAGGTGCAGGATGGACTACAGATTTCCAAAGCAACCATTGTCAAGCTGGGTTATGCGATGGAAGGCATTCGAGAGACAACACCTCAGGTAGAGGAGGTCGCTGCGATTGCAGAGCAAATATCAGCCAGTGTACAAGAAATCGCAGCGACAGCCAACGAGCTGGCGACGATTGCAACCGGTAATGCCGCCACATCTGAGGAAGTTGCTGCCTCCTCCCAAGAGCAACTGGCTTCCATGGAGGAAATATCAGCTTCAGCACAGTTGCTTTCGACGATGGCTGCTGATTTGAAGATGATGATCAGTCGTTTCAAATATTAAAACGAGCTTGAACCTTATGGAATCTATAGTACAATGAATGCTCGGGACAGTTCTTTAAGCCTTATGGCATAAGGAATCTGTCCTGAGTTTTTTTGTGTTTTTGATATATTATAAAAAATGGAAGATTATAGGGGGGGTGAACACTTGGTTCGAGATTTAGTGCTATGTGCTATCGTGATTTTATTGTTAGTTTTGGTTTTTCAGCGTCAACTTGTTCGCCAGGCGATCACAGGTGTATTTTATGGAGGAGCGGGAATTTTGTTCTTATGTTTTGGCATAAGCGATAAAACACCGTTGACCTGCGTGCTAGAGTTAGGGATGGGTATAATGTTCATGACTCTGTTTGTGCACACTTTAACCACCGCTAAGTATACATATGGACAACGCTTGTTAAACAAAGACCGTGATCTGCTGAATTTACTAGGTGTTCAACCTGGCTTTACCTTCAAGCTGGAGAAAAGCGGTAATGAATTTTATTATAGGCTGCTTGAAGGTGAATTGCTGGAGCGCGTGGGTCTGAATATGCAAGTCAACTACAATAAAAGGGAGCATGTGAAGCGTCTTGGGGACATTTTGGAGCTTTCCTCTGAAACGATGGAGCAGCTTTGCCAATACTACAAACAGGCCTGGTTCGGTGATCGGACCGTATTTGAATTGGATTTTTGGGAATATTCGGCTCTTATTACCTTACATCCGGTTATGGAGGACGGGATTACTAGGCATGTTATCGGTCACGTGTTGGACATTACGGAGTATAAAGCCTCAGAGCAGAAAAGAAAGGAGATGGACGAGGCTAACCGTGCGAAAAGCATTTTTTTGGCTCATATGAGTCACGAAATCCGCACCCCGCTGAATGGAATCATCGGTCTGTCAAAGCTGTTAAATAAGACTGAACTGACTGCCGTTCAAAGAGATTACCTCCACAAGCTTCTCACTTCCTCTCGTACCCTTTCATCCATGCTCAGTAACGTATTGGACTTTTCCAAAATGGAAGCCGGCAGTCTGGAACTGGAAAAGGTAGAATTCGAGCCGGAAAAAATGCTTCGGCATCTCGCAGATACCGTTGGAACTTTGCTAGAAGATAAGGAAATAGAGGTCGTATTTATAACGGACCCGGCGTTACCGAAAAGCTTTAAGGGAGACCCGCTTCGAATGGAGCAGGTGCTTTCAAATCTTCTGACCAACGCCATCAAGTTTACGGATCAGGGACATGTATTGTTACAGGTAAAAATGCTAAGTCAGCAGGAAGGGCGAGTAGGCGTTTCTTTTATGGTAGAAGATACGGGCATAGGAATTTCCGAGACGTGTATGGACAAGCTATTCGTCCCTTTTATCCAGGCGAGTACATCAACCAGCCGCAGATATGGGGGCTCTGGGCTGGGTTTGGCCATTAGCAAGCATTTGGCTGAAGCTATGGGGGGGAAAGTAGAGGTGAAAAGCCGATTAGGAGAGTACAGTCAATTTCACTTTAATGTCGAGCTGGAAACTGGGGAATTGAATGCAGGAAGTACACGAATAGAAAAACAAATCAAAGGCAAAGCCTTAATTGTTACGCAGCATGAACTGGTGAGATACAGCTTGAACGAACTACTGCAAGACTTGGGATTAAAACCTTTCACTATTTCATCCTTCCAAGAAAGTGTGGATGCTTTTCAAAAGGGTGAGCATTTTGATTATGTTATCATTGATATGGGGATGGAAGGTTTGAGAGAACTGGACTCCCGGAGGCAGTGGCTTCAAATGCTGGATAAGCAGATAACTCAGATCATTGGACTTACAACCGTGTTTCAGATGGAAAAAATAGCTGCAGGGGACATGGATCATAGTGTGGATGCCTTTTTGTCCAAGCCCGTTACCCGGAACGCTCTGCTGGAGGTTCTCTGCTGGAAGAAGGAAGATTCAGTGCCTGCAGATGGTAATACTCTGGAGACTCATGCGACGATGAGTTCCCGCAATGAGATAGGGGATACAACACAAAAGTATCAAATTCTCATAGCAGAGGATAACGAAATTAACCAGGTGGTGATTACCGAGTTTTTAGCAGAGCGTAACTTTGAGGTAACGATGGTCACAAACGGAAGGGAACTAATAGCGTTACTTGAACTGCGTTACTGGGATATGGTGCTGCTTGATTTGCATATGCCAGAGATGGATGGTTTTGAGACGGCGAGACATATTCGGAGAAACAAAGCTTTTAACAGGCTTCCCATTATCGCTTTTACCGCTGATGCTGTGCAGCATGAACAGGAAGTTTGTCTTCGTGCCGGTATTAATGCCGTGTTGCTCAAGCCTGTCCATGAACTGACCGCTGCTAGAGTGTTAACTAGCTGGATTAATTTAGCGTGGCTGCAAGATTTACATGGTATTCACGCTGAGCAGTCGATAGCAGGTATGGATGGCAAGGTGTATATTTTTCAATTTGCCCTTTACAAATGGATACAGGAATACCAGTATCTCGATAAAAGAGTTGTGAGAAAAATGGACAATGGACAGTTATCTTCTGCTCTTCGATTAATCCACTCGCTTAAGGGAGGAACGGGGAACCTGTGCGCGCCTGAGTTGCTGGCAAAGGTTATAGAGCTGGAAAAGGCATTGAAGCGCAGCAATGAAACCTCAACAGGAGAACTGTATCCAGACTGGAAAGAGCATCTGAGCGCGGTTCAGAAGGATATTAACCAAATCAAGTCATCACTTCCTTGGAGCTGACCGTGTTATTGCATAAATTTGTAGCCGATTCCCCAGATGGTCTTAATCAATTGCGGTTTCTTAGGGTCTTTTTCGATTTTTCTGCGTAAATGGTTAATATGTACGTCCACGGCCCTCTCGTTAATAAAGGAGTCTGTGCCACGGAGAGCCTGAATTAAAGCATACCTGCTGAATACAATTCCTCGGTTCAAATAAAAAAGCTTCATAAGCTCAAATTCTGAATATGTTGTCTCCACATTTTGTCCGTTAACGGTAATCATTCTTCTCGCTAGATCCAAAGTAATGCCCGTTTCAGGTTCAGGTGCTCTGCCACTTCCTTGTAAGCGCGTGATTTCAATACGACGAAAAAGAGCCTCCATCCGTGCTTTTAGCTCTTGCATACTAAAAGGCTTGCAAATATAATCATCTGCTCCCAACGTAAGTGTACGAATGCGCTCTGATATGTTGTTTTCTGTAGAAATCACGATGATGGGGACGTCCGTATGCTTGCGTATCAGTGGGCAGGGATTCACGCCATCCAAATCTGGAAGCAGCAGATCCAGCAAAATAATATCGGGCTGTACGACCTTAAGCCTTGCAATACCCTCAGACGCTTGTTCCACTCGAGTAACGTTGTAGTCTTCTCCTGTTAAATACAAGGAAAGGGTATCTCCCAGCATATTGTCATCTTCAATAATCAAAACATTAGACATGATCATATTTCCTTATCTTTCTATCAAATTCGAGCCAAATAGTTAGGATAACTGCAATGTTTACAACAAGTTTTGACAGGTTCTGTTGATAGAGTAAACTCCTTTGGACAGTCTGTCAAAAGATCAGGTTTGTTGTGACAATCCTGTGGACAATTAGTCCAGATGTATATCTATTTGATATGGAAATGTACTATTTTTGAGATTTATCACTATAATACGACATTTTTCGTTTTATTTTAACAATATACTACAAGCCGCTGATGATAAATTACAAAAATTTAACAAAACACCTCAGAAACATGCATTGACTTAAATGAAAATTATGGTATTTTATTACATAGGAGTTGACATCCTCTGATAGGCCTCTTAGAAAAACCCACTATTTAATCTTCTACTAATCTACTCTCATGTGCTATCTCTGTATTTAATTTTAGTACTTTAATTGTTCTTGTAATCGTACTCATGATTCTTTGGTGTGGATATCCCATTGTGAATTCAGACTGTCTTCTCATTTAGATTACATATTTACACTTTTTTTGCTTTCCATGCTTGTATGTTTTTAAAATCAGGTCAGCGGGAGGACGAGAGATCATGAACACATTCGAAGCGCTGGAGTCCAATGTAAGATCCTATTGCAGAAGTTTTCCAGTTGTATTCAACAAAGCTAAAAACGATGTACTGTACACGGAGACAGGCAAGGGTTACATTGACTTTTTTGCCGGGGCAGGGGCTTTGAACTATGGGCATAATAATGATTTTATGAAAAACCGGTTATTGGATTATTTGACATCCGATCGGATTATGCATGGTCTGGATATGTACACGACGGCCAAGCAAGAGTTTATGGAGTCTTTTTCAGAGCGTATTCTCCAGCCCAAGGGCTTGAATTATAAGCTGCAATTTTGCGGACCGACCGGAACCAATGCGGTGGAAGCAGCACTGAAACTTGCACGCAAGGTGAAAAACAGAAATGGTATTTTTGCCTTTATGGGTGCGTTCCACGGAATGTCGCTGGGTAGTTTATCGATTACCAGCAACACCTCCATGCGAGAGAGCGCAGGGGTTCCCCTGAACAATGTTACCTTTATACCTTATAACAGCACATTTAACGGAATGGATACCATTTTGTATATGGAGCAGCTTTTAACAGACACCCATTCAGGTGTGGAAAAGCCTGCCGCGATCATTTTGGAAACGGTACAGGCTGAAGGCGGCATTCATATTGCAGATACCGAATGGCTGCGTGATTTGCGACAGTTGTGCGATGATCATGATATTTTGCTTATTGTGGACGATATTCAAGTCGGTTGCGGTCGAGTTGGTTCGTTCTTCTCATTCGAGCGGGCGGGAATCGTTCCTGATATGGTTGTTTTGTCCAAGTCGATCAGTGGATACGGTTTGCCCATGTCTCTATTGCTGCTCAAGCCAGAATTGGATATATGGAGTCCAGGTGAGCATAACGGCACCTTCCGTGGAAATCAGCTTGCTTTCGTCGGGGCAAAGGCGGCGCTTGAGTTCAGAGATACGGTAGGGCTGGAAGCACAAGTGAAGGAAAAAGAGGCTTTTGTTCAGCAGTTCTTGCGTGAACAAATCCAATCCATAGATCCTCTTATTGAAATTCGCGGCATGGGATTGATCTGGGGGATTGATGTATCTCATCTGGGAGAAGCGTTCGCCAAGGAGGTAACGACTCTCTGCTTTAGTAGGGGACTCATTGTTGAGCGTGCTGGGCGTAACGATACAGTAATTAAAATTATGCCAGCGTTAACGATAAGCTTGGAAAACTTGCGTAAGGGCTGCGACATTATTAAAGAAAGCATGGCACAGGTAACCAGTACCTTGGTTACGATGTAATCAATCAGTAAAGCCCCTTGGTTGGAGCTGCCGTCTGCTGTAAAGCAGGTATGACAGGCGCCGTCCAAGGGGCTTTCTAGTAAAAAATTAAGAAATAACTGTTTGCGCGTATTTTTGTGCGGATTGGTCTAGTTGCTCATCGGTCAGTACTGCAGCACCATATTGTACGAAATAAGGGAGCAATTTGACACCAATCATATGGCCTGTAGCTTCCAGAGGTCTCAGTAGCTCTTCGATCGTATACCTATTCCGTCCGTCATGTTGATAGTTTTCCTCAACACTGGCAGCAGACAAGGCAATCAACAACTCTTTGCCCTGTAGCTTGCCACCTTCGCTCCCATAAGCCCAGCCGTAGGTTAGAACCTTATCCAGCCATTTTTTCAGTAGGGAAGGAGTGCTGTACCAGTAAAAAGGAAATTGCAGAACGATACGGTCATGCTGCTCTAGCAGTTCCTGCTCCTGGGCGACATTGATTTGCTCATCCGGATATACTTCATACAGGTTGTGAACGGTCACGCCGGATTGTTTCTTGAGTTCTTGCACCCATCTTTTGTTAATTCGAGATTCCGCAAGATCAGGGTGAACGACAATAACGAGGGTTGGCATACAAAAATCATCTCCTTAGACTTATTTTTAGTAAGTAAATAACCAATACATATGTAACTATTTTAGTTTCAACTTATGGAGTTGTCAACTCTATTACATTTTAAGCTCTATATACAAGAAAACTCCGGCAAGCCGGAGTCTCATCAAATGAAGCGTTTTTACATTAAGCGGTATGATTAAGAGCAACAATTTTGTTTTTCCCGGAGCGCTTGGCTTGATACAAATAGTTGTCTGTCTCCTGGAAAAATACATCTTTGTCTTTGTTCATATCCTCGGTATAGCCTTTTAATCCAATGCTAACGGTTACGGAAACGATTTGCATTTTCTCCTGAAAGGTCATATTCTCTACTTCACGCCGGATATTCTCAACGATCTGATAGGCTTCCTCAGAAGTATGCTCAAACATCAAAATAGCAAATTCTTCACCGCCATAGCGGGCCGGAATGTCATTCGCTGTAATTTGCTCTGTAATGATTTGAGAGATGCCTTCCAAAATTTTATCACCGAACTGATGTCCGTAATTGTCATTGATTTTCTTGAAATTATCAATATCCACTAACGCCAGATGGATGATCGCTCCTTGTTCAGCATATTCGAGTGCTTTTTCATAAAAGTTTTGAAAGGACAAATGATTGTACAGCTTTGTCAAACCATCAGTCATTGACATTTTGCTGATAATCGCATTACTGATCATTAATTCCTGTTGGGCACGCTTTGTTTTATACAAATCCACTAACAAATCGCGGCCGCTGGCCTGAATAATGAGAGCAAGAAAGGTGGACATAATCAAAAAGGTTGGAATCGCCACAATATCAAAGTCTGACAAATAGCTGCGGAATGATCCATCTGCTGCCAGCAACAGAAAAAAGACGACCACTTGCAATACAAAGGAAAGCCATATTAAGCGACGATTGAAGAACAGAATAGAAGAGAAAATAGGCAACAAACATAGCGCAGGAATAATCCGGATATCATAATTTAGGCGAATAATCATCCAGCAAATGACGGTGCTTGCCATAAACAGGATCGCAAAAGAATACCTGTTAAATTTAAAATGAGCCAACTCTGCCAGTAAGTTGGAACCACTCATGATTAGCGTAGGAACAATCAGGGTTCCGACGTAAAATTCATAAGGCGAAGCGGCGTAATCAAGAAATAAGTAGCTGCCCAGCTGGACGATAAAATGTACAGCTATAATCATCCAATACAGTAATAACATTTTGCGTACCCAGTGGGCTTGCTTTGTTTTGTAATCCATGGTTTGAGTAAGCCGTTTTGTCTTGTTCATGATGTCACCACACTTAATGTATCTTTAGCCATTCTCGTATTATAAGATACTATGTGATGAAGTTGAAGCTAATTTTTTTGAAGGCCATGAACTTGTTAGCCTAGTAACACTTTTACTTGGTGGATAGCCCCGTCCGCTGCAACCGGCAGAATATTATTCGTAAGGAGGGTACCGTCTACAGTAACCGTAGCTACACCCTTGGAGACATGCTGTGGATTCGTGATATGGATCACGTAGGTATCGCCACGGAAGACGCGGGTGACTATGAATTCGTCCCAGGCTGTAGGAATGCACGGGTCAATACGCAGACCGTCCCATTCCGGCTGGATACCGAGGATGGATTGAGTAATAGCTATAAAGTTCCATGCCGCTGTACCCGTCAGCCAGGAATTTTTGGCTTCGCCTTCACGAACAGCATCCTTGCCCGCAATCATTTGTGCATACACATACGGCTCGGTGCGGTGAATGTCGCTGATGTCCTCCAGATAGGCAGGTGCAATTTTGCTATATAGCTCAAAAGCGCGATCTCCACGTCCTATTACGGCTTCCGCCATCATAATCCACGGGTTATTGTGGCAGAAAATACCGGCATTTTCCTTATACCCGGGAGGGTAAGATGAGATTTCGCCCAGATTGATGTGGTAACGGGAATAAGATGGATGTTGCAGCACGATGCCGTAGGGAGTTTCCAGTCGATCACGTGTAGAATCGAGAGCTTTATGTGCCAAGCCTTCTTCAACACCAATTCCTGCCATGACACAGAAACCTTGAGGTTCAATGAAAATTTGACCTTCCTCACAATCCTTGCTTCCGATTTTGTCTCCATAATGGTCATACGCACGTAAGAACCATTCCCCGTCAAAACCATGCTCCAATGTAGCTGCTCGCATACGATCCACATGGGCTTGAGCTGTGGACGCTTCTTCATCCAAACCTCTGCGCTTGCAAAGCTCAATAAAATCCGGTCCCGTATATACGAATAGTCCGGCGATAAACACGGATTCAGCTACTCGGCCCTCCAAATTCTGTGTTGTCTGATAGGACTCATCGGGTGTAGCGGAAAAACAATTGAGATTCAGACAATCGTTCCAGTCAGCTCGGCCAATGAGTGGAAGACCATGCGGACCAAGATTATTTATTACATGGTAAAAAGAACGCTTCAAATGTTCAAACAGCGTAGCCGCACGCTCTACATTTCCGTCAAAGGGCACTTGTTCGTCCAGTATGCCAAAGTCTCCCGTTTCTTTGATATACGCTGCGGTACCGACAATAAGCCATAACGGATCGTCGTTAAAGCCACCGCCAACCTCGTGGTTTCCTTTTTTGGTTAACGGTTGGTACTGATGATAAGCTCCGCCGTTTTCAAATTGAGTAGAGGCAATATCGATAATCCGTTCCCGTGCCCGCTCCGGTATTTGGTGGACGAAACCGAGCAAATCTTGATTTGAATCCCGGAAGCCCATACCACGTCCGATACCAGATTCAAAATACGAAGCTGAACGTGACATATTGAATGTAACCATGCATTGATACGGGTTCCATATGTTTACCATTCGGTTCAGCTTGTCGTCGTGGCTTTGAAGGGTGTACTTGGACAGCAGATTGTTCCAATAGGCTCGGAGTTCACTCAAAGCTTGTTTTACATCGGCTTCATCCGCAAACTGCGCAATCATGGCATGTGCCTGTTTTTTATTAATAACACCGTGGGACTCCCATTTCTCTTCCTCGGGATTTTCCACATAACCGAGTATAAAGTTACAGCTTGTTTCTTTGCCTGGCTCCAGCGTGATCTCAATGCAATGTGATCCGACAGGGGACCATCCGCTGGCAATAGAGTTCGAGGCTTGCCCAGCGGCGACCGTTTGAGGCTGATCTAATCCGTTGTAGAGTCCCAGAAAAGCTTCACGATCTGTATCATAACCCGCTAGCGGACGATTAGCAGAGAAAAAAGCATAGTGATTGCGGCGTTCACGGTATTCCGTTTTGTGATAAATGACAGAGTCCTGTATCTCAACCTCGCCCGTGTTCAAGTTGCGCTGGTAGTTGGTCATATCGTCATAGGCGTTCCACAGACAAAATTCCACGAACGAAAAGAGTTTGATCTTTTTGGTTTGTAACGATGTGTTCTGAAGCTTAACCTGATGGACTTCGCCGTCAAAGGATAGGGGTACAAAAGCCAGCTGCGTGGCTCGAATACCGTTGCGTTCTCCCATAATTGAGGTATAACCAAGTCCATGGCGGCATTCATACTGCTCCAGCTCCCGTTTGACCGGCATCCAGCCTGGAGTCCAATAATCCCCATCATCATAAATATAAAAATAACGACCACCGTTATCGACAGGAATATTATTGTACCGGTAACGTGTTAAGCGACGTAAGCGAGCATCACGGTAAAATGCATAGCCGCCACTTGTATTGGAAATCAGTCCAAAAAATCGTTCATTACCTAAATAATTAATCCAAGGATAAGGGGTTTGAGGGGTGTGGATGACATATTCTTGATTGACATCATCGAAGAAACCATACTTCACGGCGCAGAACTCCTCTCGATTTGAAAAAATAAAAGGCCCAATACATGATTATATTCAAACATGAAGCCATTCTTCCTTTAGGAAGACATTTCCCGCTTTATGTAAAATGCGCTTGATTTTCTTAACCTTTCTTCTGGGATTTGCAAAATATTTGAAATGGGTAAATATACCTTTTTATGCTAAAATGAAAAAGTTAGAACTTAGCAAGGCAGGAGGTTGCAAGAATGGCACCTATCACATTATTTTTCATCCCATATGCAGGCGGATCGGCGTCGGTCAGCTTCAAATGGAAAAAGTCGCTACTTCCGCAGATTAAGCTTGTTCCACTGGAATTAGCGGGCAGGGGTATTCGTTCTGGGGAACCGCTAAAGGAAAGCATTGAGGAGATGAGCGAGGATCTGTTGCACAAGATCAGCGAAGAGATAGCCCCCGGCAATCCTTATGCCATATACGGCCACAGTATGGGGACGATGATCTCATTCGAGCTGTACTACAAGCTGGTGGCCGGTGGATATGGCAAGCCTGCTCATCTGTTCGTTTCGGGTGGACGGGCACCGCATGTCCCAAGAAATTCCCCGTGGTTACACGATCTGCCCGCAGATCAGTTCAGGACGCATTTGCAGCGGTACGGTCAGCTTTCGGAAGCGATTTTTGACAATCAGGAATTATACGACTATTTTATGCCCGTGTTAAGAGCGGATTTCAAAGCTGTTGAGTTGTATAAGTACACGGCTAAAGCCGCACTTTTACATTGTCCTATCACCGCTTTGACGGGAATGACCGATAACACGGTGACCTTACAAGATGCGGAGGCATGGGCACAGCATACGGATCAGCAATTTCGTATGTTTACCTTTGAGGGAGGACACTTTTTTATTCATGATGAAGTGGAGCGGATTACGCACATCATCAATGAGACCTTGGAGCAGAGTACGGTAACAAGTAGCATACAAAAATAAAAATAAGAGGTGAATTTTAGTGACAGTAGGTGTATTGGCACATTTGTTTGGCAAGTTGCCTTATCGCGAATTGGCTGCAAAGGTAGGCGCAGCGGGCTTTACTCATGTTCAGCTGGCTCCGTGGAGAGCGATCAGTGATGTGGATTTTAATAAATCGGGTAAGTTCAATCCGGGATTGGCACTGTCTATCGCAGAAGAATTTCGTAAGCATGGTGTTTCCATATCGGTGCTCGGGTGCTATTTGCATTTTTTTGTACAGGATGAGGAATTGCTGCGTGAAAATGTAGAGCGCTTTAAAGAGCTGATCCGATATGCGGGTCTGTTAGGAGCACCCATGGTTGCAGCTGAAGTGGGACGTAATGAGGATGGTACCGCCTATACGGAACGTGACTGGAGAGTTGTAAGGGAAGTAGTGCGTGAATTAGCAGATGAAGCGGAGAAGTGGGGCGTATTCGTAGGATTGGAAGCTGCAAACGATCACTTGGTAGGAACTGCCGTAGAGTTGGCTACCTTTCTGGAGGAAGTGCCCTCTTCACACATCGGTGTTGTGATTGATCCTGGTAATCTGCTGAAAACGGAAAATATGGCGCAGCAGGATGAGATCATTCGGGAAGCTTTCCAACTGCTGGGCCCCCGGATTATCGCTGCGCATGCCAAAGACCGGCGTTTGTCATCGTCGGGTGAAATTGAGACGGTGCCGCCGGGTTTTGGAGACATGAACTATGGCCTCTACATGGAACTGCTGGAGCAGTACAAGCCGGGAGTTCATATTATTATGGAAGCTGCTCAGGAGCATGAGATGGCTGAATCCAGACGTTATATCGAAGGACACCGGATAGCCGCTCAGAAAGCGCAACAAGTGCAGACGAAATAATGTATTCTTTCATAATACTCAGGAATGCTACGTTAATAATTTGAGAGACTTGGAAGCGCCTCCTTTTCCAAGTCTCTGTTTCGTTACCCTTGTTTAACCCTGCACAACCGCCACGATCACAATGACCCAGCTTGCCAAAAAAGCCAACCCGCCAAATGGGGTGATTGCTCCAAGCTTTTTCACACCGGATACACTAAGGGCATACAGACTGCCGGAAAACAGGAGAATACCCACCAGCATAACCCAGCCTGCGGTTACGATGAGAGAAGAATGGACAAGTCTGTCAGCAAGAACTCCAAGCAGCAGCAAACCCAGTCCATGAGCGATTTGATATTGAATTCCTGTCTGGAATATGCTCATCATGTCTGCGGAAAGTCTCTTTTTCAATGCGTGTGCGCCGAACGCTCCAAGCGCTACGGCTAAAAACATCACGATACAACCAAGCAATAGCAAAATTTTCATGTTTTAACGCCTCCCTGTGAAATAGTACCGATTCCAATTGATTTCGTCAATTTTCCTTGTGAAACTCTAAACATATATAATTTTTCGACTCTCATTTGGCGCCTAGTGTGGTATATTTTTTCCAGGGCCAATGCGAAGCATTTGGAGCAATAGACAGCGTGTCCTCCACCTTTTTTATGGGAAAGTGAGGTGATGGTGCTGTCTTTTTGTGCTGTCATTTTTCGGAATAAAATCTTGTGTAAAGTCAAAATTGATAATGGAGAGGATGAATGCAAAGTGATCAGCAGAAAATCCGTGTTCAGGAAATCTGTCTCTATGGTCATGTCAGCTATTTTGGTACTTCCGTTAACCTTGGGCTTATTTCAGGCAGAACCCGACCGTGCATCAGCTACAACACCGGAATCGACACGCTTTCTACAATTGTATAAACAGCTGAAGGATCCGGCTAGCGGATACTTTTCAAAAGAAGGCATACCTTATCATTCCGTTGAAACGCTCATGAGCGAGGCTCCGGATTACGGACACTTAACGACTTCGGAAGCGTACAGCTACTGGATGTGGCTGGAAGTACTGTATGGTCATTATACCGGGGATTGGGGGCATTTGGAATCCGCGTGGGACAACATGGAGAAATATATCATTCCTGTTAATGAAGGCGACGGTAAGGAAGAGCAACCGACAATGAGTAACTATAACCCGAACAGCCCCGCCACTTATGCAGCAGAATATTCGCAGCCGGATCAGTACCCAAGCCGCCTAAGTGGTCAGTATGGTGCTGGCAAGGATCCACTGGACTCTGAGCTGAAGGCAACCTATGGCAACAACCAGACTTATCTGATGCACTGGTTGTTGGACGTGGATAATTGGTACGGTTTCGGAAATCTTCTGAATCCGTCGCATACAGCAGCCTATGTAAACACCTTCCAGCGCGGGGAACAGGAATCGGTCTGGGAGGTTGTACCACATCCATCGCAAGACAATCAAAAGTTTGGCAAGCCTAATGAAGGCTTTATGAGCTTGTTCACCAAGGAAAATAATGCCCCGGCTCAGCAATGGCGTTACACGAATGCCACCGATGCAGATGCACGGGCAGTTCAAGCGATGTACTGGGCTAAGGAATTGGGATATGACAACTCCGTATATTTGGATAAAGCCAAAAAGATGGGAGACTTTTTGCGTTACGGCATGTACGATAAATACTTCCAGAAAACCGGAAGCGCTTCCAATGGAAGTCCAATTGCTGGTACGGGCAAGGATGCCAGTCTTTATCTGATGGCATGGTATACATCCTGGGGCGGCGGACTTGGCCAAAGCGGCAACTGGGCTTGGCGTATTGGTGCCAGCCATGCACATCAGGGCTACCAAAATGTCGTCGCAGCATATGCGTTGTCCAACCAAGATGGTGGATTAATACCGAATTCACCAACGGCGGGACAGGATTGGGCGACCTCGCTGAAGCGCCAACTGGAGTTTTATACTTGGCTGCAATCCGATGAGGGGGCCATTGCAGGCGGAGCGACGAATAGCTGGGATGGTGCCTACAAGGCTTATCCATCTGGCACAAGCACCTTTTATGGCATGGCTTATACAGGGGCTCCTGTATATAACGATCCACCGTCGAACAACTGGTTCGGGATGCAGGCTTGGCCTGTCGAGCGAGTTGCCGAGCTGTACTACATTTTAGCCAAGAAAGGGGATACTTCGTCCGAGCAGTTTAAAATGGCTAAACAAGTGACGGAAAACTGGATCGCATGGTCCAAGAACTATGTATTTGCCAACGAACGGCCTGTGACTGACGTGCAGGGATATTATTTGGATGCACAAGGCAAGCGTATTCTGGGTGGCAAAAATCCGAAAGTGGCTACTACAGCAGCTAAAGGCGAATTCTGGCTGCCGAGCAATCTGGAGTGGAGTGGAAAGCCTGAAACCTGGAGCGGATTTGCCAATCATAAAGGGAATACCAATCTCCATGTGGTAACAAAGAATCCGGGGCAGGATGCCGGAGTACTGGGCAGCTATGTTAAAGCACTTACTTTCTTTGCTGCTGGAACGAAAGCTGAAAAAGGAGACTATTCCGAGTTAGGCAAGGAAGCTAAGGATCTGTCTAAAGCTTTGCTTGATGCTGCATGGGGTTATAACGATGGTATAGGTATTACAACGAAGGAAGCTCGCGAGGATTATTATCGTTATTTTACTAAAGAAGTGTATATCCCGAACGGCTGGAGTGGTAAGACTGGACAAGGCAACACGATCCCTGGCACAGACGCTACCGCTTCTGACCCGTCCAAGGGCGGCAATGGTACCTATTCCAGCTATAGCGATATCCGGCCTAATATCACTAAAGATCCGCAATGGTCCTATCTTAAAGATAAATACACGACTTCTTGGAACAATCAGACCAAAAAATGGGATAAAGGTGCTCCAGAATTTACGTATCACCGTTTCTGGTCCCAAGTCGATATGGCAACGGCTTATGCTGAGTATGACCGTCTCATTAACGGTAGTGGCCCAACCGAGCCGACAGCTCCCAAAGCTCCGGCAAATGTGAAGGCAAACGCAGGGGATGCTCAGGTTACACTCACTTGGAGCAAAGCGACGGGTGCCGATAGCTATACGGTCAAGCGCTCGACAACCAGTGGTGGTCCTTATACCACAGTAGCAACGGTAACAGACAGCACTTACAAGGATACAGGAGTGCTGAATGAAACCACTTATTATTATGTAGCAAATGCAACAAATTCTTTAGGAACCAGCCCGGATTCTGTCGAGGTCAGTGCTAAGCCTACGGCAGCTCCCATTCCAGCAACGGGAGACGTGATTGCCCAATACCGCGTGGGCGACACTAATCCGGGAGATAACCAGATTCGGCCACTGTTCCGTGTTGTAAACAAGGGTAAAGAGGCTGTCGAACTGAAAAATGTTAAGCTGAGATACTACTATACCGTAGATGGCGACAAGTCACAGGAATTCCATTGTGACTATGCACAGTTGGGTAGTAGTAACGTTCAGGGACGTTTTGTGAAACTGGATAAGGCCGTTACAGGTGCAGATTATTATCTGGAGATCTCCTTTGGAGCTGGTGCGGGAAGTCTGGCAGCAGGGGAAAATACAGGAGATATTCAAATTCGCATGAACAAGACGGACTGGAGCGACTATAACGAAAGTGATGATTTTTCCTATGATTCTACCAAGACCTCTTATACGGATTGGGACAAAGCACCTTTGTATATAAACGACAAACGTGTCTGGGGCCTGGAGCCTTGATTGCGAACTGATTGTGGAAATCGCGGGCGGAATGTGAGAGCACTGAACTGGATTCATTTCCGTCCGTTTTTTTGTGATCGGATTCGTGGTACACTATGATCGTTACATCATTACATACATGACCGAGGTGACCTGAGACATGAATGACAATTTGGCACAGGCTCTGAATGAGCAAATGAACTTTGAATTTTACTCCGCTCACGTATATCTGGCGATGGCTGCTTATTGCTCCAGTGAAAGTCTGGATGGGTTTGCAAACTTCTTCCTAGTACAAGCTGAGGAGGAACGGTTTCATGCCATGAAACTGTATAAATACATTAATGACCGTAGAGGACGTGCTACATTGGCTGCATTACCAGAGCCCAAGAACAGCTACGATTCCATGCTGGACGTATTTGAGCATGGCTACAAGCATGAGCAGCAAAACACGCAAAAATTTTATCATTTGGCTGACTTGGCCCTCGATGCACGTGAGCATGCAACGATCCATTTCTTGAAATGGTTTATTGATGAGCAAGTCGAGGAAGAAGCGCTGTTCGACAGTGTTATCCAGAAGCTTAAACGCATTGAAAGAGACAGCAACGCCTTTTATATGCTGGACAGCGAGTTTGCCAAACGCAGCTTTACTGCCCCTGTGGAGTAACACTGCAAACATGTTGTGTTTGAAAATGCCTGAGGCATGGACAGCATTTTATTCGTCAAGAAAGTAAAGGGGCCCGGCTTTCGGGCTTTTTTGCGTTGACTTTGATTTACCGAATGCCCCTCTTTCGAGGGGATATTGTTATTTTAAATGGAGTTATAGAAAAAATTAATTTGTCGCTGGATGGTGAGCATGCTACAGTTATGTTAACTTTTATATCTGATTAAATAGATAGGAATAATTATATAGTGGTTCACGCGTTTTATAAAAACACTATAAGGAGGCGGGTTAGTATGAGTGAAATCTATCGTCTGGCACTCCAAGAGGACGCAGAAAGATTGCAGTATGTGACGTATGAGGCGTATGAAACAATTCGGCAGTTGGGGCTTCGATGGCCTGCCGCTCAGGCAGACGTTGCTCTCATTCAAGAAAATATTAAAAATAATGATTGCTATGTGCTGGAAGTAGACGGTGTCATTCAGGCTACCGTTAGCCATCTCAAAAATAGAGCCCTTAATTTTATAACCGATCTACCGTTTGTGATGTGGTTTGCTGTAGACCCGGCTACCCAGGGCAAAGGATATGGGAAAAAATTGTTGAATTGGGTAGAGCAAACGATTATACGTGATCAGGTGGGAGCTCCTGCAGTAACACTGGCGACTGCAGAAAAGCATCCCTATTTGCTATCCATGTACGAGCGTTGGGGATATGAACGTATCCATGCTTTTGACCATGGAACAGGGGACGGGACGATGCATTTACTGCGTAAAGTGGTGAATCCTGAATTATTCTCCACTTACATTCGTGAAAAAAATGAAGCCGAGACAGCCAACCAAAATTAGACCCGATCAACCGGAACAGACGAAGCCGATTCGTTCGCTGAAAGGGGCTTGGAGCGAATGAATTTTCAGTTATGATTGATGAATAACGTTACCCTCTCTCATGAAATTAACCGAAATAACGGTGTTTTCTGGTCGATAGCGACTGAGAGAGGGGCTTTTTAATTTTGGACAAATTGACAGAAATAAATTAAAAGAGTAACGTAATTGTATAATTATTATAATCACATAAAATTAATCGGATTAATTAAAATTTGAAAATGTGGAATCTGATGATATAAGGAGGGATTTTTTTGGGCGACTCGCAATTTAGCACGACCAAGCGCTGTATAACAGCCGAGGATTTATATCGACTTCACTGGGTTAGCGATCCAGCTATTCATCCTATTAGTGGTGAAATCGCTTACGTAGAACATTATATTAATAAAGAACGGACAGATTATAACTCAGGAATTTGGCTATTATCGTCCGATGGCGCTAGCGCATTACCCTTTACATACGGACCGAAAGATGAAATGCCTGTCTGGTCACCCGACGGATCACAACTAGCTTTTCTCCGTACAACAGACGGCAAGCGCCAGGTATGGATTATTCCAGAACGCGGGGGAGAGGCACGACAGCTTACATACGTAGAGAACAACGTTCGTTCATTAGCCTGGTCTCCTAATGGGACCTGCATATCGTTTGTAGCTAAAACGGCCGAGAACCCGTCAAGCCCGATATCCGATGAAGGAACTCAGGAGACGCAACTTAAGGGACGAGTTGTTAATCGAACGAAAGCTAAATCCGACGGCTATGGACTGTTGGATGATACTCGTGATCACTTGTATGTAACGGATATGACTTCGGGGCACACAGTTCAACTGACTTCCGGCGCTTATGATGTGGCAGAGCCTGTGTGGTCACCGGATGCTCAACGTATTTTATTCGTCGCCAGAATCGCAGAACATTCGAAAGAGGATACGGATTTACGTGAACTAAATGATTTGTTTACGATAACTCCTGCGATTTCAAATGATGATGCCGCAGCACCGCTTAAGCTGACCCATTCTGAACTGCACATCGAGAGTGCTGCTTATTCTCCCGACGGTTCAACGATTGCCTTTTACGGCCATGATCGACATGCCAAAGGCGCTACTCAGACCCGACTGTACACGGTTCCTTCCAGTGGGGGGAAGGCAGTATGCGTTAGTGAGACGCTTGACGCTCACCTTGGTAATGCGGGTATGAGCGACATGCGTTCACATCTTCATATAGGACCGCCACGCTTCAGTGCGGACGGTCAATCCCTGTACACGCTGGTTACACGTGAAGGAAATGTGCACGTATATCAGTTTGCTCTTGATGGAACTTTTAAAATTTTAACGCAAGGAGAACGAGAAATTTACCAATTCGAGCTTACATCGGATGAGCAGCATATCATTGCCGCTTCCACCGATGTAACTTTACCAGGCGATTTGTTCCGGATTGCGATTCATTCAGGAACTGAGGAACGGCTGACACGAGTAAATGATTCTTTGCTTGATGAGATTGAGATTAGTGTGCCTGAGTGCTTTTGGACGGAGGTTGAGGATGGCCGACGGGTGCAGGGATGGGTAATGAAGCCTGCTGGGTTTAAGGAGGGAGTATCCTATCCTGCCATTTTGGAGATACACGGTGGCCCTCATGCCATGTATTCCAATTCTTTTTTTCATGAATTTCAGTTGCTGGCCGCTCAGGGATATACAGTCATCTACACGAATCCCGGAGGAAGTCGAGGGTACGGACAGTCTTTTACCAATGTCGTCCTTAGAGATTACGGCGGACGCGATTACACTGATCTACTGAGCGCAGTGGACGAGGCTATACGCCAGTTCCCATTCATTGATCCGGAAAGGCTGGGTGTAACAGGGGGCAGCTATGGTGGCTTTATGACAAACTGGATTGTTGGCCATACCGATCGTTTCCGCGCAGCTGTAACCCAGCGCTCCATATCTAATTGGCTGTCAATGTATGGAGTGAGCGACATAGGGTACTCGTTTACTGAAGATGAAGTCGGCGGGAATCCGTGGGAGGATTGCGAGCTCTTGTGGAGGCAATCTCCACTGGCTTATGTGCAGCAAATTAACACACCGCTGCTCATATTACATGGGGAGCAGGATCTGCGATGCCCTATAGAGCAGGGAGAACAGCTGTTTACAGCATTGCGTCGCTTGGGGAAACCTACGCAATTTGTCCGTTTTCCAGCTTCAAGTCACGAGCTTTCACGAAAAGGGCACCCGCAGCTTCGCGTGGAACGACTGCAACGCATTACCAATTGGTTTGCCCAACACGAATTATAAGTTAAATCGATTTCTTGTGTTGATGTAAAAATGTCAGGTCCTCATCATAGGACTTGGCATTTTTAGTATGCCTTGCTACAATTCTCTCAACCTCATTCAAAAGGAGATATATAATGGCCGAGCCCTTAAAAAATATGTATACGGAGAATTTTCTTCAACAATTCGGTGAAAAAGTACAGTCTGCATACAGGCCGTTCGATACCATCGGATTTATCCATCAAGTGATGGATGAAAAATGGGATGAGCTGGAGCTGAAAGAACGAATACGGCGTATTTCGTTAACATTAGGGGCATTTTTGCCCAGTAATTATGAAGAAGCTCTGGGTATTCTTTTTACTATAGATGAGCATTGCAGTGGTTTTCCGTACTTGTTTTTCCCCGATTTTGTGGAGGTGTATGGGCAGGGAGAAGGGGATTGGGACCTGTCCATGAAGGCGCTGGAGCGATTCACATCTAGGTCCTCTGCGGAGTTCGCCGTAAGACCCTTCCTCCTGCGTGAACCGGAACGGATGATGCAGCAAATGACGACCTGGGCGGGACATCAAAGTGAGCACGTTCGTCGTCTTGCCAGCGAAGGCTGCCGTCCACGGCTACCCTGGGGACAGGCGTTGCCTGTGTTTAAGCGCGATCCTGCTCCAGTATTGGCTGTATTGGAATTACTGAAAGCCGATCGATCACTATATGTACGTAAAAGTGTAGCCAACAACCTGAACGATATTGCCAAGGATCATCCTGATGTGGTCATTGCTACGGCTCAACGGTGGAAAGGGACACATCCTGACACAGACTGGATTGTGCGTCATGGCTGCCGGACCCTGATTCGCAAATCCATCCCCGAAGTGATGGCAATGTTCGGCTATGCGGATGAAACAGACGGGGCACCGTTGGTCACGGGTGCCTCTTTCACCACAGACCCTACCGTGCTAAAGCTTGGTGATAGCTGTGAGTTGAGCTACGCGCTTCAGCTTCGTGAAGGTGACCCGGTACGAGTCCGCATCGAGTACGGCATTGACTTTGTAAAGGCGAGAGGACAAGTCTCACGTAAACTGTTTTTGCTATCTGACAAAACGGTCTCCGGAGGAACCCATCTTACAGGTACACGGACACACCGTTTTGCAGACCTGACAACTCGTCGCCATTATGCGGGAACGCATCGGATTGCGTTGCTCGTAAATGGTCAGGAAGCGGCTTATACAGGGGTAGAACTCCAGTTGTAGATCAAGATTGCAGTGAAGAAAAAGAGCCTGAGATCAGGCTCTCAGATTGTCGAGAAACCCCGTCATTTTGAGACGTGGGTTTCTTTTTTACATCATAATGCTCTGGTCTCTGGAGAAGCAGGGGGGTTACCCCTGTTTCTCCAGGCGATCTAGGTGGATCGCCATCTTCTTCATGTTCTGCACGGCTGCCGTCATAAGGGCTTGTTCCCTGACGTTTGGAAGACCGCGCAAACGGCAATAGCGAAACCCATGGAGCTCTTTGGCATCCGCGAAGCTTCGCTCAATCGTCTCTTTTCGTTTGCGGTACAGCTTTTTACCAGATGGGCTCAGCCGGTTGCTCCGTACCCACTCTTTGCTGTCTTCCCAGACATGCCGAGTCACCACTTTGCGGTGGTTTCGAGACTGGGTACACTGACTTAGCAGTGGGCAATGCTGGCACTGAGCTGGGTCAGAGGCATACTGCCGGTATCCCTTACGGTCCGTCGTTCGGTAGGGCAGTTCCTGTTGGGCTGGGCATCTATACGCATTGCGTTTGGCATCGTATTCAAACTTCCATTTCGGAAACAGTCCTTGTCTGGGATGGAATCTTCGGTGAGCAATCACGGCAAAAATCTTTCGGTTCTGCAAACCTCGGCAAATCGGCGTTGTTAAATAACCTGAATCTAGTGCAACAGCTTCTACTTGAAAACCAAAACGTTCTCTTTGGCGATCCAAACGGGACAAATAGGGGACAGAATCATGTACATTCCCTGGTGTCACATGCACATCCGTAATCAGATTGTACTTCATATCCACCGTGCGGTGGTCCAGATAGAAGAAGCCTTCGGGCTTGCCATCACGGATCATATAGCCGCTGTCCGGGTCTGTTTTGCTCACTTTAATTTCTTTTTCTTCGTTCACTTCCTCTCGGGATTTTAAGGCTTTTTTCCGTGGTTTTTCCGGTCATCCTTCACCGCTTCGTTCAGCTCGCCCATATAGTCTTTGGTATTCTGCAACACTTGTTCTTTGGTGTACTGGTGCCTGTTAGCATTGGCTTTGACGTGTGTGGAATCGGTGACGAGAACACGCCCACCCACCATTCGGTGAGAGATCGCCTGCAACACAATTTCATCGAAGATATCTTGAAAGATCGTGGTGTTTTTAAAGCGAGTGCGACGATTCCAGCTAATCGTCGTATGGTCCGGAACTTTATCCGTTAAGCCCAACCCCAGAAACCAACGATAAGCTAGGTTCGTCTGAATTTCTCGCTCGAGTTGCCGTTCTGAGCGAATGCCATAGAAATAACCGAGAAAGATCATTTTAAACAATACGGTAGGATCAATGGCAGGACGCCCGTTGTCTGCACAATACAGTGGTTGAACTTTATCATCGATAAACGAAAAATCGATATACTTATCTACTTTGCGGAGCAAGTGATCTTGAGGAACCAGATCTTCGATGGAAACAAATTCGTAGGATTGTTGTTTTTCGCGGTTGGAGCGTAGCATATCAACACCATCCGTTCTACAATAGTTACCTATATTATACAACATTAACGCGGTGTCGTCTTAAACAAAATTAACATAAAATAGGCTGTCGAGACTTTCTCGACAGCCTGAGAGCCTGAGATCAGGCTCTTTCTTTTTGTTGTTGGTTTTACCCAATTTATTTTTTTCCAAAAAAATGATTAAAAAATGATTCTGGTATTAGAACCTGGTACTAAGACGTGTTATACTACAGTAAGAAAGTGGATCTCATCTTATGTATAAAGGGGAAGGTATAATTTGACAGATCAACAACAATGGCTTGCGCCTGAATCTTACAATATGACTTCGGAAATGGAACACCATGAGGCTGATAAAACAGCACTTAAGTGGCTGAGTGAGACAGGAGAATACGAAGAAATCACCTATGGAGAGCTGTTGAAAAAGGCTAACCGACTGGCTGGAGGACTCGCAAGTCTGGGATTTAACAAAGGTGACAGAGTTCTGGTCGTAGTACCACGGCGTATTATTGCGTATGTAATTTATATAGCCTGCTTGAAGCTGGGGCTTGCTGTCATTCCATCTTCAGAAATGCTGCGTGCCAAGGATATTGCATATCGTCTTCGCCATTCTGAAGCACGCGCAGTCATTGCCTGGAACGGAGTAACAGGTGAAGTGGACAAAATAAGCGATGATTTGCCTACTCTGGATTATCGTATCGTGGTCTCCGGGGACGACACGCCAGATGTATCTGGCTGGCTCGTGCTGAATGAGCTGATGGATGGACAGGAAGATACTTTTGAAGCTGTGAAGACGCACCGTGACGACATGGCCATTCTGGCCTATACTTCGGGCACCACGGGAAATCCTAAAGGTGTTGTACATAGCCATGGCTGGGGATATGCTCATCTGCGGATAACATCACCATGGTTGGATATTCGAGCTTCAGACGTAGTATGGGCTACAGCTGCACCAGGATGGCAAAAGTGGATTTGGAGTCCGTTTTTATCTGTACTGGGGAATGGAGCGACCGGATTCGTATATAATGGTCCGTTTCGTCCGGGTCGCTATTTGCAGTTCATGCAGCAGTACGGAATCCAAGTGTTGTGCTGTACGCCGACAGAATATCGGATTATGGCGAAAACGGATGGTTTGGATCAATATGATCTATCCCAATTGCGCAGCGCAGTTTCTGCGGGAGAGCCTCTCAATCAGGAGGTCATTAATAAGTTTCAGGAGCAGTTCAACATTACGATTCGTGACGGCTATGGTCAAACGGAGAGCACATTAATTATTGGTAATTTAAAGGATGCACCTCTGCGTACAGGCTCGATGGGCAAATCTATTGCACCGGGACTCGTTGAGGTCGTAGACGAGGATGGCATTCCGCTGGCTCCGGGGCAAGTGGGCGATATTGCGGTACGCGCTGATCTGCCGGCATTATTCCAAACGTATTACCATGATCCAGAACGCAAATTAACTAGTGTCCACGGAGATTATTTTGTTACGGGAGACCGGGCTCGCAAAGATGAGGATGGATATTTCTGGTTCGAAGGACGTGGGGATGATATCATTATCAGTTCTGGCTATACCATTGGTCCTTTTGAAGTAGAGGAAGCGCTTATGAAGCATGACTCCGTGCAGGAATGTGCTGCCGTAGCCAGCCCTGACGAGATCCGTGGACATGTTGTAAAGGCTTTTGTCGTACTCAAAGCTGGGGTAGAAGGATCACCGGCGTTAGTGAAGGAACTGCAACATCATGTGAAAACATGGACGGCGCCTTATAAATACCCACGAAAAATAGAGTTTATTAAAGAACTCCCTAAAACCAGCTCAGGCAAAATACGAAGAGTGGAGCTGCGTGAACTGGAGAAGCAATCCGTACTGTAATGATGAAATTATTCAATATAATCAAAACGGAACAGGAGCGTGGAAAAATGAGTACATTTGAATCATTGTTGGAGCAATACGCAGAACTGGTTGTAAGAGTAGGGGTTAACATTCAGCCTGGACAGGTGTTTTTGGTAACTGCACCACTGGAAACTGTTGAGTTTACACGCCTGATTGTCAGCAAAGCCTATGAAGCAGGCGCTAAATATGTACAGGTAGAGTTTGAGGATGATTCCATTACACGTAGTCGTTTTGAACATGGTGACGAAGCTAGCTTCGATTACTACCCTGCTTGGAAGGCAGAAATGATGGAGAAATTTGCCGAAGAGGGTGGAGCCACACTAACGATTAAAGTGCCGAACCCCGATTTATATCAAGGCATTGATCCACAAAAGGTATCTCGTGCGACTAAGGCGGCAGCTACGGCGAGAGAAAGTTTTTCCAAATATACCCGAAATCATAAAATTAGCTGGTGTTTAATTAAAGCGCCGACGAAGGCTTGGGCCGATAAAGTATTTGCAGATGTAGCAGAAGAGGATCGTATACGTGTCATGTGGGATACAATCTTCCAAATGAACCGTGTAGATGGCTCTGATCCTATTCAGAATTGGCAGAAACATTTGAAAAACCTTGAACAGGTACAAGACAAGCTGAACCATAAAAAGTATAAAAGTCTCCACTATCGTGCACCAGGAACAGATTTGCGAATTGAACTGGCTGACGGGCATATTTGGCGCAGCGGCGGTGGGGAGAACGAGCGCGGAGATTACTTTGTCGCGAATATGCCGACAGAAGAAGTGTTCACGATGCCTAAGCGTACAGGTGTGAATGGTCATGTCACAAGTACCATGCCACTCAATTTAAATGGACAACTGGTGGATCGCATAACGTTTACCTTTAAGGACGGTAAAGTCACTGAATATACAGCAGAATCCGGCGAGCAGCATCTGACTCATTTGCTCGCTACGGATGAAGGGGCCAGCTATTTGGGAGAAGTTGCGCTGGTGCCGCACGATTCACCGATCTCCAATCTCAATCGTATTTTTTACAATACAGGTATCGACGAAAATGCCTCCTGTCACTTGGCCCTAGGCAGTGCGTATCCATTTAATATGGAAAATGGGACACAAATGAACCGGGAGGAGCTGCTCCAGAACGGTGCCAATGTCAGTCTGACTCATGTTGACTTCATGATCGGCTCAGCTGAGCTGGATATTGATGGCGAACTGCAAGATGGAAGTAAAGAAGCCGTGTTCCGCAAAGGAAATTGGGCTATTTAGTCCTTTTCTCAACCTCAATTCAATCAACCCGCAAACGATCTCATTCGTATGCGGGTTTTTCTATTCCCTAAATCTCAAATCACTCCTTGTTTTGTGAAATATAAAGTGCTAAACTGAGTTCAAACAAAAATTTAAACAATGTTTTAATTGTTGTTTGAAAAGTTACTTATATAAAGTTGTCCGTTTCATTTGTCCGTTATGATTGAACGAAACAGGAGGAGGAAAAACATGAATCACCCAGACAAAAAACAACAAACCAAAGAAAAAATCTTAGACGCTACGCTGGAATTTATTCAAAAGGAAGGTTTTGAGGCGGTTACAATCCGAAAAATTGCCGATCTGTCTGCTACTAATATTTCATTAGTTAATTATTATTTTGGCTCCAAGGAAAATTTGCTCAGTGAAGCTATTGAAGTGATATTAAATGGCTTTCAACACACCTTTTCTATTTTGGATAATACAGCGATCCCCCCCCAAGATAGACTGAAACAATTTTTACATAACTATTTACAGGTGATTCGTCAATATCCAGAGCTTCTTTCGCGAATTATTGCCATGGGTAGCACGCCCTTCACATCTCAACAGGAATACGGAAGGTTTTTAAACATAATGGGATTTCCAAAGGTTCAGAACACGATCAAGGAGCTGACAGGCGAGCAACAGCCGGAGCGCTTGTTAGCGATGATGCTGCAAATATTCGGAGCTATTTTTCTGCCCGCACTGATGAGTCCGATTCTTGAATCAGGGGCAGTTGTGAAAATACCTTCAATAGAGGAACAATTAAATCTGCTGTTTGAAAGATATTTTGATCAAAAATAAAGCATAGGAGTGACTAATATGAATTATTTGAGAAAATATTGGCAAGATGCAGGGGCTATAATCGGTGTGGTCGTATGTGTTGTTTTGCTTATGAATCAAGCTATCCTTTCGGATATAACAGGCATGTTATGGTTGAGTTTTGTAGCTATATTGTTTCATCAATTTGAGGAGTACCGCTGGCCTGGATATTTTGCTGGTTTATTTAACAACGTTATGTTTAAAAGTGAAGCACCCGATCATTACCCCTTAAACACTCAATCAGCGATGATTATCAATGTTGCAATTGCCTATGTGTTTTACCTGCTCCCCGTATGGTTTCCGCAAGTAATCTGGCTTGGACTCGCACCCGTTTTTATGGGATTTTTTCAGGTCGTCTGGCACGGTATCGTCGTAAATATTAAAGCAAAAACCCTATATAATCCTGGCTTGTTTACGGCACTTCTCCTGCATGTTCCAGTCGGAATTTGGTATATACATGCAATAGTACAGCGAGACATCCCAACGGCAATAGACTGGATTGCGGGTACGATCTACTTTGTTTTTGCTGTATACATCTTCATCATTAAAGGGAATATATGGTTGAAGAAGAGTGACTCTCCTTACTCCTTTTCTAAACAACAGCTGGGATCTTATGGTCGTAAATAGTGTATATTAGAAAATCATTAATGTCCTTGTTTACAAGTTGGAAACAAGTAGAGGTATTCTGGAAACGAGGTTCGGTTACACTTGGTTTGTACCCATGAACAAGGAAAGAGTGATCTTATAATGAAGCATACACATCAATCTTATGATCGTAAAAAGTTGGCTTACAAGCTAATCACCACTAGTGCTTTATTGGCGATAGGTTTTGCTGTGATGACAGGATGCAGCAATAGCGGGGAAGCAAAATCAACTGCTCCTACTAAAGCAGAAACAGTCACATCGCCTGCTAGTTCTACAGATCAGAACAAGGATCTCAATACTAATGGGCAAGGCTCAACCTCAACCTCGACCCATCAAGAATCTGCCAATAGTACAGCTACACCTCACAGTAAACACAGCCCTGCAGCTGCTATATTTAGCGCAGCCAAGCAGGGAACCTTACCGAATTTGCCTAAAGGTCTTGGCTTGGGAACTAGCAGCGATCTTTTATTTGAGCTGTGGGGGAAATCCGAGTCTGGTTCTACTGGTCCTATGAGAAGTTACGCTAAGTATCATACAGATATCATGCTGGATGGAAGCGATAAAGTTACAGAAATTACATCTTCCGATCCAGACTATAAAAAGTTGCTTATCAAACAAATTGTTGACGATTTAGGCCAACCTACGGAAACCGTTGATACCTCTAGAGACATACCTGACACAGCAGAAGCTAATTATACGATCAATAACACATCAGGACTTAGTTATAATTTAGTATTTTCCTATCAAACCAAAACGCAAAAGGTCAATTATATCCGATTATATTTTAACTCTAAAACGCCATAATTGGATGTATATAACAGAGTCGTTTTCGTTAGAATTGCGGAGGCGACTTTGTTCAAGCTCATTGTATTTTTAGTATATGTCGTTTATACTATTTTGTAATTGATTAATCACTAATCAGAAAACTGTGTTAAATAAAAGGATGAAAAAACATGACTAAAGCTACGTCAACATCTATAAATCGCCAAAAGGAAATCATATCTGCTGCCATTGAAGTGTTTGCTGAGATGGGCTACTACCGAGCTACAACAGCCAAAGTTGCAGAACGGGCCAATATTTCTCAACCCTATGTCTTTCGTTTTTTCGCTACCAAGGAAGCATTGCTTGTTGAAGCCCTGAAGGTTTCCTTTACACGTATCATAGATTCTTTTCACAGCGTCATTCATTCGGCCTCATCTGAGCAGCTCGAGCAAGAGCTAATTGCAGCCTATTCGCAAATTATGACGGAATACCGTAATGAAACACTTTTGCAAATGCAGGCGCAGACGATCCGCGAGGATGAGGTTGTAAGCGTGATGCAGCAAGGGTTACGTGAAATTCATACGACGGTGTATGATGCTTTCCGACGAGCAGGTATTGAACAAGCAATGGAAAGAACGATGCTTTTTCTCGCTAGAGGTATGCTGTGTAATATTTCGATGTCGCTGGATCTGCCAGAACTGATGAAAAAAGACGATTAATTTTGGTTTATGTTTATGCATTAGAGTCGCGTTTTTGCGCGGCTTTTTTTGCTTTTAATTTTATTTGTTTAAGACATGATTTTGTTTGCTTCTGAGAAAAAACGGCCAAATAAGTTGACAAGAGAAGTGAGTATCATTATCCTAATACCTATAGGGGTATATGTATAAAAGATTTAACTAAGCTAAGCCCCTCAAAAAACAGGCGGAGGTTATAGAATGTCATCAACTAACAATATCCAAGCAGATCATATTCTTGATTGTAAAGGGCTAGCTTGTCCTATGCCTATTGTAAAAGCAAGAAAGGCTATGAATGAGCTCGTTCCCGGAAAGATTATGGAGGTTCAGGCGACTGACAAAGGTTCATTAGCCGATTTTCAGAGCTGGGCCAAAAACACCGGACATCAATATTTGGGCACCCTCCAAGATGGAGATGTAATGAGACATTATCTACAAAAAGCAAATCTAGCTGAGGTGAAGAAGGAGCAAATATTTTCTTCTACGATAAGCCATGAAGAGCTACAAGCAAAATGTTCTGGCAAAGAGAACTTCATTTTACTCGATGTTCGTGAACCCGCTGAATTTACGCTTAAACATATCCCTGGATCTAAGCACATCCCTCTTGGCGAACTGGAGCACAGACTTTCTGAACTGAACTTGGAAGAAGAGATCGCAGTGATTTGCCAAGCTGGAGCACGCAGTGAAATGGCTTGTCAGTTATTAGTTGCCAAAGGCGCTAAAAAAGTCAAATCTGTGCTTTCAGGCATATCCGAATGGGCTGGAGAGACTAAGGGAAGCGAATCCATATGAGCACACCCAAAACAACGATTGTATTATTCAGCGGGGAGCTGGATAAGGCGATTGCTGCATTCATTATTGCGAACGGAGCGGCAGCATATGATCACGAAGTAACTATTTTCTTTACTTTTTGGGGGCTAAATACGTTACGCAAGGATGAAATCGTGAGCACTAATAAGGGGATACTCGAAAAAGCCTTTGGTTGGATCATGCCTCGTGGACCCAAAAAGCTTGCACTATCCAAAATGAATTTTGCCGGACTCGGTCCACAGATGATCAAGCATGTCATGAAAAAACACAATGCGCTTTCCTTGCCGCAGCTTATAGAGTTGGCACGAGAGCAGGGGATCAAGCTCGTCGCCTGTACCATGACCATGGATTTGTTAGGGCTGCAGCAAGAAGAGCTAATCGAAGGTTTGGAATATGCTGGGGTAGCCGCCTACTTGGGGGATGCTTCCCAGGGCAAGGTGAATCTATTTATTTAGGGTATCCTATTTATTTTTTTGGTTTATAATATACCTATACGTGTATATGGTAAGTCAAAAAAGGAGTGCATTACTTATGGATTACAATTACAGTGATGAACTGAAAACGCGCCTGAGGAGGATTGAGGGACAGGTGCGTGGGGTACTTCGTTTAATGGATGAAGGAAAATCGTGCAAAGACGTCGTTAGCCAGTTATCTGCCGTACGTAACGCATCAGATAAAGCGATTGCCCAAATTGTAGCAGAGAATCTGCAACGATGTATATTGGAAGAGCAAGAGGCAGGAGGAGACACGGATAAGCTGGTTAAAGAAGCGATTCAGCTGCTTGTGAAAAGTAGATAATCTGACTCCGGAGTCCAAGCTAGCGGGCAATGATGTCACTATGCACAAAATTACGGGAGCTGGCATATTGCCTTTGATTAAGATTATATACTAGCCGTAATTAAAAAGTTCGCTGCCTCTAGTTGGTAGCGGGCTTTTTTATTCGGACATTTCAGGAATAATCCTCTGTTTATGCTGAGGTAGGCCGGTGTAAATAACACATAACAAAACAACTTCTTCCGGGAGGCCTATTTATGGAGGTATTTGTTTCGATTGGTGTCAAATTGATCATCAGCTTTTTTGGCTTGTGGATCATTACTTTTATTACAGGTCGGAAAACACTCAGTCAGTTAACACCACTCGATTTCCTAACATCATTGGTGTTAAGCGAAATTGTGGGAAATACGTTATATGACGATAAGGTGACCATTGGGCAGCTTTTATTTGCTTTGGCACTATGGTGCGCGCTGGCCTACTTTTTTGAAAAAGCGACGACCCATTTTGTGAAATTTGGATATATGGCAGAAGGTCGAACAGTGCTGCTCGTGGATAAAGGGCAGGTTAATCAAGAAATGCTGGAGAAATATGACATAGAATTTACACAGCTACTCTCCATGCTACGCCAGCAAAATATTTTTTCTCTGCGTGAGGTCTGGTACGCTACGTTAGAGACGAACGGCTCCTTGTCAGTCATGCGGAAACCTGAATACGAGCCACCCGCCGCTCAGGATATGGGAATAGATGCACAGCCTGATCTTTTTTCTGTTACTGTCATTGATAAGGGAAGGTTGCTAAATGAATCTATGCGTGGGAAAACAATTGATATTGGAGAGATTAAGGCTAAGGTGCGAGAGCAGGGATATGATAGTATCGATGAGATTGCCTATGCAGAGTTAAGCGAGGATGGAACACTTCATATCGTGCCAATGAGATAGAAAAAACATTAAAAATAAGACCATTTTGATAATTAAGCCAAAAAAGAGGAGCAAGGTGAACAGTCAGGGTTGTACTTCCCAGCTCAAACAATGAAATACAGATGATCAACTCTGATACCCTGAGTGTATTTTTACTCATTGCTTCCATTCACTGCTCCATATTTATTTCATGCATTTAATTATCATTTTTAGATCCCAGCAGTTCTTTAAAAGATTTTTGAAATAACCCTATAGAATATTTGAGTCCCGGATTGAGGAGACTACCTCATGAGTTTGAAATTTTTCAGAAAGTGGTGATCAGATTTGAGTTTCTCGGATGATCAGCTTATCTGTCTCCGATTTGAGGACGAACTAGGGTGTTTTGCTAAGGCTGCTGCTCCTCCTATTTATGAGACTGCTCCATTTTTCTTTGATACTTACGAAGATTATGCTGAAGCGGCTAATAATGAAAAGGAGCATTATGTCTATTCGAGGGGAACCAATCCTACCGTTCAGATTGCAGAGCAAATGATTGCTGCACTGGAAGGTGGGGCGGACTGCAAGTGCTTTGCTTCCGGAATGGCTGCTATCAGTGCGGCTTTAATGTGTAGTTTATCCGCCGGGGACCATCTGATTCTGGTCGGACACATATACGAAACCTCCGTCAGCCTAGCTAAATACTTATCGAAGTTCAATATAAATTATACAATTGTACATTCCACTTCTACGGAAGCAGTTGCTGATGCCATCAACCCGCAGACCCGTGCTATTCTTATGGAGTCTCCTACCTCATTCACATTCGATATGGTAAATATTCAGGAGGTAGCTTCGCTTTCCAAATCGAAGGGCATCCGCACAATCATAGATAATTCATGGGCTACACCCCTTTTTCAAAAACCATTAGAATGGGGCGTAGATATCGTTGTTCACTCCGCATCCAAGTACTTGGGTGGTCATAATGATTTAATTGCAGGGGCAGTGATCGCTTCTAAAGAGATAATAAATCGTATGTATGCTGAAGAGTATGAGTTGATTGGCGGCTCGTTGGCCCCTTTTGAAGCATGGCTACTCATTCGGGGGCTAAGAACACTCCCGCTCCGAATGGAAGCCCATCAGAGAAATGCTCTGTTGGTTGCTCGTTTTCTATCAGATCATCCGGCCATTTCAAAAGTGAATCATCCCGGACTTCCTTCTCACCCACAACATGAGCTGGCATGTAGGCAACTCAAAGGGTATGCCGGATTATTCAGTTTTGAACTAAAAGATTCGGGTTATGAGGATATATGCAGAGTGATCAATAAACTGCGACTGATTCGGATCGGTGTATCTTGGGGGTCTATGGAGAGCCAGGTGATCTCACCAAACTACGGCTTCAATAAGCAGAGTCTAGAAAAACAACACATGCCCGAATCGCTTATCCGCCTAGCTGTAGGGCATGAGCCTGCTGAACTTCTGATACAGGATTTAGCTACAGCTTTAAGCTAACTTTCAGGATTTTATCTAAAAAAGCGGAAGTAGCGGTTCCTCCAATACATAAAGAGCTTCTGCTTTTCTGATTTATGATGTTTATACCTGATCAACTTTGCACTTGAAGTAGGAGATAAGAGAGTCTCAGTTGTTCCAGGTAAATCACCGTGTAGAAATACAAACTAGTAAATTGGGAAATATTACAACTTGCCTGATAGGTATACACGTGATAAATTATATATCCAGCCAGTTAAACGGCTGTTGACTTGATCTTTGAAAACTGAACAACGAGTGAGTACGGATTTTGCTTGCAAAATCCAACGCTGAAATTTTGGTACATGCCTTCCAGGCTGTATAAAATGGAAGCAAACAAGAGATGTTTTTTATCTCGTCAGTTTCAAAATGAGCT